>JAICVW010000639.1 GCA_025935105.1 Nitrososphaeraceae archaeon | reverse complement strand
TGTAGTCAATATCGTTTTTAATTTGTTCTAATTCATTTTTTTCAACAAATATCTTGGGCATGTATATTTCACGTATAGTTATATCTATTCAGTGTATACGGGGGAATATATACCTTCTAGATGCGCATAAAATATATCAGTCCATGAAAATTTGCGAAGCAGTAGGATGTGATGCAAAAGCAACTTCCAAAGTTGTAGCTAAAGTAGGGGGCGGAGAGACAATTTTTCTGTTCCTTTGTGAAAACTGCAAGCCAAAGTTCATTCAACATTGGGAATATGATCAACATGTCCAGGGCCACAGTTAACCAGTTCACTGAGCTGGAAACTGCTATGAGAAAACATGCAGAATTTATCGTTGTTAATGAGCAGAGAACCTTCAGCTTTCTTAATTTCCTTCGCTTTGAAGTGGATGGCGTAAAATATACGATGACACACGGCACATTTAGTTGGAAAATTTCTCAGAATGTGTTACACTAAACAATGGAGCGAGAATGATTATCGTATAAGAGAGTCGAGTGTAGAGAATCACCTCATATGGCTCTCGGTAAAGCACTGAGAGAAAGAATGATTCGCATAAAGGGATCTTGACAGTTGTCTTCATCTTCATCTTCATCTAATAGCCATGTTCCAAGGGACCACGAGTTAGAGATACTCATCAACGATGTTAAGGCTCGAATTAGAAAATTTTACGGTGGGATCAAAGAACAAATAGAGAGAACAGGAAACTTCCTAAAAGAAAAAAAGCTCATAAAAGAACGAGACATATGTATCGAAATAAAGAGCTATTTGAAAGAGGAGATCAAAGATCAGATAATTTCAGAAAGAACCATAGATCGTTGTTGTCCTGATGAATGGAAACACAAGACTAAACCTAAAAAAGAAAGACACCTGTCTTTCTTTGAAGATAAGAATCTACAAGAACAAGAAATAGTAACAAACACTAGTGCTAAGTTAACTTGTGAAGGTCAGATCTTACAAGACTTGGAGCTAGGTGATAAGTCAAATAAAAGTAATGAGCAGAAGCCAAAAGAAATTAAAATGAATTTATCAGAAGGTGTAGTAAAGGATGAGGATGTGCAAA
This sequence comes from Nitrososphaeraceae archaeon, assembly GCA_025935105.1. Classification (GTDB taxonomy): domain Archaea; phylum Thermoproteota; class Nitrososphaeria; order Nitrososphaerales; family Nitrososphaeraceae; genus Nitrosopolaris. The sequence continues at coordinate 1,208 of JAICVW010000639.1, read as the reverse complement.
TAAGCAGAGAACGAGAATCAATGGAATTGAAACGGTTGAAAATAGAAAATGAGCAACAAAGGCAAGAAATTGAGCTTCTTAGAAGCGAGCTAGGTAAACAGGAGAAGCAAAACCAGCAAAGAGATGTCTCATCCTGTAGTACTGTTCAGGGGAGTAATACGAAAGATCCTAAAGATATAGCATTTGGCAAAGTTCAGAGCTCTAATACTTCGCCTAAAGTGCCAAAAGAGCAAAATGAACAAAATCTTTTGGATATTGACATCTTTATTATACGTGACCGGTGGTGGGAACATTTTATTACCACATTAGCCAGCAAAAGCGGCGATATAATTCGTGCCAAGTTTGTGTTTGATAAACTGACCCAAATAGCCACTATAACAATCGAATAGCGTGAAGGCAAAAGTCTAATGAAAATATAAGTGGTAACGGTCGGACGAATCCCTGTAGCATATGGAGCAGATATTTAATGAGGCTTAGACAGTTTGGTCCTCACAGAATAATAGGATAAACTCATACTCCATATCTCCAGGAAAAGCAGATATGTTTCGTCATATCAGCAGAGGGAGTTCACTTGAATAGCGCGTCACTCTTCCTGTTTGCGATTGGCTATTTTACATGTGTTATATGAAGTACTGTGACACATTACTCTATTATCTGATTGTTACCTCGCAATAGGAATGTTCGTGTTAGCATATTCTATCTGTTAAATAAATCCCAGATTAGGTTGATATGATTAATCTTCTTTGGCATCATCCGAAGAGTATAAGATAATGAATTCGCCGTCTAATAAATAAGGCATGGTACCACTAATTATTTATGGCATCTCTGGAGAAGGAAAAGACGCCATCCATGCGCCGTCCGTTTTGTCCGGAAATAGGGCATCTCGGTCATAGTACAAATCATGAGGCCGCTAAAAGGCAATCTAAATCTAGAAGAAAAGAAGAACTTGTTCTGGATCTATACTTCAATAAAGGAAAAGAGCTACCACGAAATAGTAAAAGAGGCTGGAGCCCTAATATGGATTGTTGACCAGTTTATTATCGTCTAATCATCTGATGTTTTGCTAGATCTCTTACCACTACTCTTCTTGTATAACTAGATTTTCGAATTTCCAATTAACTCTTGTCTGCGGTAGCCTTAAAATTTGTTTCTGGTAATTAAAAAGTTATTTTAATAAATGAAGTTCGTTTGCTAAACTTTCAATTAGA
>JAICVW010000349.1 GCA_025935105.1 Nitrososphaeraceae archaeon | reverse complement strand
GCACTAAGTGAGTGTTTATGATGGAGCGTCTAAATCTCAGAACTCTATTCTTTAGCAGGTGCAGATCTTTTCCTGAATCTACTGATAGTGAATTGGTAACAATTTCATTAAGCAACCTCGCATGACTCGACCAATACTCGTGGTCGTCATAGACAAAGGGAATATTGAATTCTGAAATCATCTTTGCAGAAAAAATGTTGTGAGCATGCACAATTTCAGGTCTTGCGTCTTGGATAACAGAGGCAACTTGCTTTTTGACTTGCCCCCAATAGACAGGTAATCCGTATCGAGCTTTTGCGGTCCAATCTATGCCATATAGTTTTGAAAATGTTCTATTAACGTAATTTTCAGGAAACTTACCCGCAAACATGACCTCATGGCCATTCTTGATGGCCGTTATTGCAGCCTTCTCTACTCTCCAGTCAGGTAATGACTCATGCGATAAGTGCAAAATTCTCAAGCGTCTAAGCTGTTCTATGTAGCAGGAATAATTATAATTATCCTCCGAAGATCATCCATACTCGTTGCATAAGTTTGCATAGATTAGAGTATTGTTACCTGATGAGCATTTGAGATCCTTTGCCCATAAAATGTAGCTATTATAGTGCCCTTTCTCGACCTAGAGTTTATAGAAATGTATAGTAACATCATATCTAGTAATCCCAGTTTGGATGAAACTTGCATCTATAGTGGGAGCTAGGCCAAATTTTGTCAAATTAGCAGCAATTCACTCGACATTAAGATCGTTTTCTGAACATATCATTATACATACCGGTCAGCATTATGATTATAGATTATCTAAAATATTCTTTAAGGAACTCGACCTGCCTGAACCAGATTTTAACTTAGAAGTGGGATCAGGAACACCTGGTGCTCAGATCGGAAATATGCTCAAGAAACTTCAACCCATATTTAGTAAGGATAACAAATTTGACGCCGTTCTCGTTCATGGAGACACAAAATCGACTTTTGCCGGTGCCCTTTGTGCGGCAAAGTCAGGATTGATGGTGGCTCACATTGAAGCTGGGCTTAGATGCTTTGACAAAAGGATGCCCGAGGAAACGAATAGGATATTGACTGACCATCTGAGTGATTATTTATTTTGCCCTACAATGGCTGCTTGGAACAATTTGAGAAGAATAGCCCGTACCGGAGACTTATCAGTAGAAATTGTTAGACAGGTGGTGGAAAAACTAGTACCAGACTCATCAATTATCGATTCTTTAGAATTAAACAATTTAAAAGGTCAATATGTTCTTATGACTGTTCATAGGGCCGAAAACACTAGTTCCATTGAGAGTATGGAGTCGATCATTCATGCCTGTGAGATCCTTTTGAAAAGGGAGGGCTTAAAGATAGTGTTTCCTATTCATCCAAGAACTTTGAATTTTCTAAAGCACGTTAAGCTATATTCTAGACTTTGCCAATGCCAAAACGTTAGAGTTGTAAAACCTCGGGCTATATCGATTTTATCGCCCTGATTCTTCAGTCCAAGAAGATAGTAACTGATTCAGAAGGGTTACAGAAAGAGGCTTATTTATTAGGCATTCCCTGTGTGACCCTGAGAGAAAATACGGAATGGGTTGAAACTACACAACAAGGCGCCAACGTGCTCACAGGTACTCGTACAAACCTAATTGTTAAGGCAGTTTCAAACTGGATGCCCGAGAATCCTTCCTTTAACAGAAACCCTATCTTCGGGAAAGGAAACACAGCGGATATGATCAAGTCCATTTTGGTAAAGAACCTATCACGAGATAGGGACAATCGCTAGTATTGCTCGTTCCATTAACTTAATTGAGACAATTATTTCCTGTAATCTGTATTACTTGTGATTCCAGTCATAAAAGCAGGCCCGACATCGTCGGAATGTCTTTAAATAGGATTAAGTGGTCACAGCCTTTAGGACAAATCTTGAAAAAAAGTACTGCATAATCAGGTATCTGCGGCTCGTCAATGGGGCTCTTGTTGATAGCAAGCCATTACAATCTCAGAGACTAATTCCAATGAGTGATTTCTTCTTATGTACTCGGTTCCATCTTTTGAGAGCCGTTCTCTTATCGGACCATCATCAAGCAATGCTTTCAAATCCTTTTCAAATGAGCTAGCTGTCGTTCTATATACAGGGGGTTTATACTTGTCATATAGCTCTTCTGAGATATATGTGATAACAGATTTACCTAAAGCCATACCTTCGAGTTCGAATTTCCCAAACCAACCTATCTCCGGCATTATCTTTCCTATAATAATATCAGAAGTTGCCACCATTCTTAGCGCATCAAAATGGGTTTGATTTAGAATATTTACAACTTCACACTTTCCTTCGTTATGTAACCTGGAAAGCACTTTGCTATACTGGTCAGATGCCTCATAATTCTTATAATAAGGATAATGTGCTATCCTAGGCAATACTGGAATTTGGGCATTCTTTTGTTCGTGCGATAAAGTTTTTGAAGTTATTGTGCTTATTTCATTCAAGTCGATTGGAGTGGGGAGCCATTTTCCTCCCGGTGCATATTTCAAAAGGTCTGGAGTGGAAACCAAACAAAAGTCTTCTTCGTGGTGACCTCTAAGATCATTACCATGATAGTGCTTTAAGTAAATTTTGTTTGCCTTTCTCCTTTCTAAGCTTTTCTTGAGTGAGCCATAAGGATAATGGTAGTGCCACACATCATACATTTTCAATTTTTTGAAGAGCTTCCATCTATCTAGCGGTGACCAATATCTGAGTCTGGTCCCCCCAAATTGCTTGTATATGATTTGATTGAATACAAATATATCTACTTCATGTCCATGTTTGCTCTGTTCTGCAGCCAGGTTGGTAGCAATACCTGAAGGATTGTTAATATGCGCTATTTTCATCTGCTTTTCTGCTCAACTTTTACAATATCCGGCTATTATTTGATCACTTCCATTTTAGTCATTTCTAATAGCTGAGTTGGCCTCGTGTGGATTTGGGCCAGAATTGTATGCCAATGAGACTCCATATACGTTATGTCCTTCTGTCTCGTTGAGGTTTTAAAATTTAGTAATACAAGTTGAAATCGATATCAAGGGGATAAGGAGATCAGATATCGACTCGAAATTAAAACCTAGTCAGGTACGACTTGACGTATTTATGCCACCTGGGAGTTCATTTAGTGACATTTCCCCAATAAAACCGGTGAGGATTCTAGCCTATTCAACAGATTTGAGTTTAAGTTGCCTTGGGATAATATTAATAAATTTGTTCAATTTGAACACTGGGGGTGGGTACATATTTTGCGATCGTCACTTGTAGAAATTCTCAAGAAACAATATCTGAAGCTCTGGATTCGATAAAAGGCCAAACAATCCCACCTGAGTACGTAATCGTGATTGACGACGGATCTACTGATAAGACAGCTGAGATCTTGGAGAATGTTCGGAAAGAATGGTTAATGTTGTACATAATCAACAAGCCTGATCGTGGTTATGATATTAGCAGGGTAGTTCAGAACTGGAATACGGCTATCAAAAAGAGTAGGGAGCTGGGTAAGCCCATTACGGATTACCATATGATCGCGACCGATGATACCGTATATTCCAGAGATTATGCTGAAAAAGTAATTTCGTATTTAGATTCTAATCCTTCAATTGCGATTGCATCTGGCAGCTACTCTAGACATAAACATGTAATGCCCCATGGAGCCGGAAGATTTGTCAGAAGCTCTTTTTTCCAGAAAACAACATGGAGGGACTTGTACCCAGAGCAAATGGGGTATGAATCCGCTATATTGTACGAAGCAAAACGTTGCCATTATTCTTCTAAAGTGTTAGTAGATGCAAAATTTGATCATCTTAGACCTCTAGGCAAAAGTCATAAATTTTACGAATTCGGAGCAAGTATGCGGACACTGGGGTATCACCCTCTATTCGCATTGGGGAGATTTTCCAAATATTTCATAACCGGCGAGATCACCGGTAGACTAGGGGCAGCTTATATGCTGTATTATTATTTAACATATACTCCAAAATCTGTGGGATATGACAGAATGTACGATGATAATATTCGAAAATCTATCAGAGAATATCAAATCCAGAGGATTAAATCTATAATTACTGTGGGCAGGAAAAATAAATAACTATGGACAATAGACGTCTTGCGTAATTATGAAATAAAATCTCTTTATAATGG
>JAICVW010000746.1 GCA_025935105.1 Nitrososphaeraceae archaeon | reverse complement strand
TATGAAGTAGTCATAAATTCAACTTTGGTAGAAGATAGTCTTGGGTATCAAACGCTATGACAGGAAAGTGTTACTTTTCTATAAAATAATTCATAAAATAATTCAAGCTAATCCTTGATATCTCTAGGAAAACTCAAGTTACGAACCATTCTTATATCACCTCATCTTAGATATTACCCAAAAATTATGCAATTTCTTTCAAGTGATCTGAGGAGAAGGAAATTCTTTGTTATTATTTTTTACTTATCAGCATCTACTATGTTGTCTATTTGCATTTTCGGGTTTTACGTGAGTGTTGGAGAATATCTAAAAACTGGTAGGATAGTTATTGGAGAAGCGTTAGCAAATACTGAATTTCCGTTTCCAGGCCATACAAGTTTAGTAACGTGTTTGATGATCACATCCTTGTTATCGTGGTTTTGCGTTACTAAGATCGCAGGGGACAAAATGAATGGTATTCCGCTATTAGGTAAGGCGATTTTGCAACTAATAATGCTTGCTGCTGCAGTCATTGCCATATACGAATTCATTTATAATCTCCTTTTATGGAATTCCTTTTCAACAGTCAGTTTAGTGAAGGATTTCTATAAACTGGATAATTTAAGTGTGGCATATCCTGATCCCATGACTCCTTGGAATCTAGTTTTTGCAATACAGATGACTCTCGCTGGATTTTTGATCTCTGCTCACGGATTTTACATATTATCAAGAAATATTACTCACAAACAGGATAGATATAAGTGAAAATAAAACTCATATCTACGAGCTTACTGCGTTTACCATAAAGCGCTAACTTCTAACTTACTGGCGTTAATAATAAGATCGACTCTGTTCAAATCACCGTAATTTCTAGTGTTTCGGATTCCTTCAACGAGACAGGATACAATTTTTACAAGTTGTCGAATCAAAAGAGTTGATCGATATATTATAATCCCTCAAAATCAAGGCAAGGATCTTTTATATACAATGTCACCAATGCTCGAAAAGCACGGTTAGTAAAATGTAAGTTAGCCTAAATCATTCACAAATATAGAACAAATAATCAAAGAATTATTTCGCTAAGAGGCATCCCAGTAATGATGGGTGAGCCAGTCTGAAGCCGGATATTATAATATCTGCAAGTAATGACATTTTGAGCTAGAAGGGGATACCAAACCAGAATTTGTTTAAAGCAGGGGTCAGTGTCAGAAGAGAAATGTATTGGATTATAAATTCCCTCTTATAATAATACATTAGTTTGGAAATTTTTCAACCCTCTATTTACCTGGCTATGTTTCCATACCTTTTCATAGCTAGTTTTCCGGTCTTTGGATTAGTATTAGTAACGAGGTGGATTCTACAAGATAGGCGAAGAAAGAGACCAATCGCTCGATAGTCCTAGAATTCATAATTTACTAGACGTCTTGCGTAATTATGAAATAAAATCTCTTTATAATGGTTCAGAGCAGACCTATTCTGTTAAATTAACCTACTACAAGTTCGCATTATTCTGAAATTTACCAGTCCTGAGACTATATCAGAAGCATGATCGTATC
>JAICVW010000221.1 GCA_025935105.1 Nitrososphaeraceae archaeon | reverse complement strand
TATTCCTCCTGATAGGAATATAGCAGGTTTTGAATAGTCTTCATGCAAAACAAATTTTCCCTCTGGTCCTCTTACCTTTACTTTGACTCCTTCTTGTAGGGACGAAAGCCTTTATTTGTAAGGAGAATCTCTAATTCTGGTGGTTATCATAATAAAGTCCTCAGTAGGAGAAGATGAGATAGTAAAATGCCTAATCGGTCCTTTTGGATCATTATTAACTCCACCTATATCAAAAAAGGCAAACTGTCCAGCCGTATAATCCAGATGCCTCTTATCATTATTCTTACTTACTGCCTCTTCTTCTTTTTGTTGCTCTTCTTGACTGCTAAATTTAAACGACATAACGTCTGTTCCTTCAAACTTCTGTTTCTCCAATAATTCAAGTTGGTATACAGCTGAAGCTCTTTCCCTTTGGGCCTTTCACGATGCTTGTGTCTGTACTGGTTGTCCTTGGGCTTTTGATTCTGGATTTCTCCTAATCAGTATATCATTATTTTCAACTTTTACTTCATACACCGATTGTGGTGTATCTGCTGGAGGACTTCTGACCTCTCCTGTTCTTACATCAAATCTAGAACCATGCCATGGACATTCTATTTCATAGCCTTCAAGTTTGCCTTCTTCAAGTGGACCACCTTCATGTGAGCACACAGCATCTAATGCATATACCTCGCCATTAACCATTGATAAGACTATAGACTTTCCACCAGACTCTACTTTCAGAAGAGCAGTTCGCTGTAAATCTTGTTTGTCAGCTACCTTTTCATATTCTTCTGTGTCTTTTGACATTTTATTCACTTTCGATTATTATTACAAACAGGGTATTGATATAATTTCCGCACAAAGGGATATCCCAAGTTTTATTTTTAGCATACTTTTGAAGGTTGAATCAGATTAGTGTACGTGTATGTGTACTTCGGCATCATTGCTGCCTTCATCTATACATCTAGAGTCGTTGTACGTGTTTAGTTGAATTCATACCCCATTATTATGGTATGATTGTTATTTACGTAGTGTGCTAAAGCTTTTTGCAGTATTGCAAATCCTATTGCAGTAATGGCTATTGTTGCAGTCCCTGAAACAGTATTCTTTCCAATTCGCACTCTATCCCGCAATATGCCAGTTCTAAGTTTGAATCCCCATGATTCAATAACTGATAATGCGTTTAGGAGTATGCGCCCACAAGAATAAAATAGAATTTATCTGCAAAAGAAAGAAATCTGTGAACCCATATTCTGAATACATTTAATATTCATTGAAGGATAGTGGGCTTCTATTGACCTACTTTTACTTCAACTAAAATTATATCTCCAGAGTACCGGCTAATACAACATCAAACTTTTGTTTGGAAACTGCATGTCTATTTATATATTCTATTTTTTACTTGCTACCATATTTTTTACTTGCTACTATAACACGCACAGACTAACTAACATTATTCTAATAATAGATGATTTCTACAAAGCCTGTTTGACCATCAAAATAAGTAATAGTCTTTCCCTTACCTTTGGACTGGCTTCTCTTCTATATATACTGACTAACATAATTACGTATTAATCAGTTGGGCATCCATACGGGGCAATATGACTTAAAAAAGTTGACGAACTTACGTTAACCAGTATAGGTTAGTCAGTCCATGTCCTGAGAATGTCAAGTATGTTAGAAAAATCAGTCTAGAAGATAGCTTTTCCTATACAAACTATATGACAAGCTGATAAAAACTAATTAGAAAATATATGCTACTTGGTACAAATATTATAATTTAGGCCAACTGCCCATACATAGCTGCAGTAAGAAGATATGTACCTATACAAGTAGTTTATCATAGAATTGTTTGTTTCTGCTTCAGTCATTGGCTCATCCACCGACTCGGGGGAATGCGTTAATCATTTTCATTATTTAACACTTTAACACTATTATTTTGATTGTTCATGGATAGAACTTGAGCAGCTAAGAAGTAGGCTGACAACACTAGTATTAGTAATGGTTTTATGGTCTATGAAGTCACTAAATAGAAAGAGAAATGGTATTCATAAATGATGAAGGAAGTGAGTTTGAAGCTTCGCTAAAGTTTGGAAACTAAATGAAGCACATCTTAATGAAGCGTGAAGGATTCATCCTGGGGGCAGGAATTACGAGACTGAGAATATAAGTGATAGCATAGCAACCACAAGCTGGGACGCTAATGTAGTGAATGTTACTATATCTGTAACAATTGTGCAATATGATTACTCAACTACATGTGAGCAGGCTAATGATATGAATCTAGATAATATTAGTTCCTTGGGTCTTACAGCTGGAGGTGGTTTCTTCAGGCATTCTCATAGGTTATGCGCTAAAGAAAGTAGTGAGGCTAGTTGCAATAGTAGTCGGATTATTCTTTACTGAAAAGGCTGAAGGAGTGATTGATTTGCTTTGGAAGATGAGTTATCCTATTCTGCCACTCATAGATTCATCTTATAATGAACATCTTAAGAAGGGAATATTGGAAGATTGGAGAAAAGTATTAGAAAATAATCCAGACTCAAATTATAAACCAAAAACCAAGCAGTTACTATTTGATCATTGAAGTTTGCAGTGTAAAGGGCAGCTGGTTTTAGATGTAATCAGTGCAACCTTCTTAGTTTAGTTTTTTCTTCTAACGCCTCAGGTTTAATATAAGCCAACTGGGGATTTTGTTGTATCATTGACATAATTTGCTTAAACTGCTGATTCATCTCTTGACGCATCGCTTTCATGTCTTGTTCATATTTATTCCTCAATGCATGTACTTCTGATTCTTTCTCGTGCTGTTTCTCTTCCACACAATCATAAGATAGTACCGTTCTACATTTAGAACAAAACTTGGCGTCAGGCTTATTTGTTGATTCATTACAGTTGGGACATACCCTTGGTAGTTCCTTTGATAGTTGCTGGTTCTTTGTAATGATGCCGTACGATTCTAATAGACTCTCACTTGATTCATTGCCATAGTAATGTAAATATTTCATATGCATCTGTGATCTAGGAGACCAACCCGCATGTTGACGTAAAGTATGTTCTTTTAATATCTTTGATTTCTCAGTTAATGCTGAATGTCTCCTGATAAATGGATTCCAGGGATTTTTCAATAATTCTTTAATCTTATTTTTATCTTCTGGCGGTGCGTTTGGGTCTTCAAGAAGTCTAGGAAAGAAATCCGTTTTATATCGTTTGTAAATCATATATATAGCTCGTTGTGACATTTTTCTACCAAAAGTAGAATGATTCAAACTTGGAATTAATAGTGCGTTTGGATTACCTGGTTGAGGATGGCTATCAATCCAGTCTTTTAGGTATGGAATAGAATCGATTAGAGGAATGTACCTGCTACCAGTCTTACCATTCACTAGGACCTCAGCATATTGTTTTTCATCGTCTGTTAATTTAAAATGTACTGATCTGACCTTCATACCCAGAATCTCGTGAGGCCTGGCAGAAGCATCTCTGGATATCGCGTGGTAACATCTATCGCGTTTGCTGGGACAGTACCTTAAGAATAAGAAATCTTCTTCTTGAGTCCATAAATCACTTGGTAGGTAGATAGATTGTTCCTTTCGCTTTAACCTAGGAATATTCCTCCATACTACCGGAATTGGCCTATCTTTAGCTGCTATGTCTGGATTATAGAGCCATTTAAAGAATTTTGCTAGACAATCTCTTTTCAGATTATAGCTGCCAATCCACTTATGTAGTGGATCAATATCTTCAGGCTTGCGCAAAGATTCTAGATATGATAGAATATCATCCCTTGTAATTTCTAAGAGTGGCTTATTATGTAATGCTTTGCAAAATACAATAAGCACCGAGAGAGTGGTTGATCTATAAGTCTCTGAGAGGTTCATCTCTTTCTTTTGAATAAGAGAGTATTCTGATATGATTTCTGAATTTTCCCTAGACACTTGATCTTTTAGATGTTTACGAAGATATTTGTCAAGGCCCTCAGTAACTATATCGATCTTATTATGTAATTGGTCTATTAGATTTTTGGCATCAATGGCTTGGTCCAGCCTATCTACTATGCTTAGTGTTGTCGTAGTTTCCTCTGCTAGTTTTGAGGCGTCTATCTTAGCGATCATATCTAGATATTAGATCATATGATGATTGAATCATATAATGTAGTCCATAAGATAACATTGTTAACTCACAATGTTAATCAAGTTCTTAATAACTTCTGGATCAAAGTTTATTTATGAGTGGAAAAGCGAACTTATTTTGTAATAGGCGAGTATCTGAACCTTTGGCGCATGATGGAATATCGAGCATTGAGGTAATACCAGCACCTCAATAGTGACTATAATGTCTATCTAAGGCAGAAGATGACTATAATGTCTGATGCAGCTACCCCTTTCATTACTACAGTCGAGAGTAAGGCGTTAATTCTAGAACAAATTACAAAGACACCAGGAATAAGATATAGAGAGCTTTTAAGACAAACTGGACTAGCCAATGGAACACTTGAATATCATCTGAAAATGTTAGAGAAGCTGTATAGAGTAAAAGTTGAAAGGCATGAGGGCAGAAGAGCTAGATATTATCCGATCAGCTTTTCATCTGATGAGGCACACATTATAGGATATGTCAGAAACAACGTTGCAAGACAGATAGTATATTTTATACAAAGACATGATCTTTGTACCTTTGGAGAGATTGTTGACTACATTAAAAAAGCTCCATCTACGGTATCCTGGCATCTTAAGAGACTATCTGAAGGTGGTATTGTTTCAGTTAGATACGGACAAGACTACCATCTTTATAGTATTTATAACAATAATCTAATAGAATCTATCCTAAAGAAGTGCGAAGAGAGCTTTGGAGATAAGATCACTGATAGATATTATGAAATGTTCGGTGAACTATAGCCGAAACTAAGGATAGACAGCGGGCAACGATAACGAGCGTTCAGCAACTCGTTTTGAATATCCTGGTGATATTCATATTAATAAGTTGCAGTGTAGCGCCCAATTGGTACCTTGACAGCAACTATATCCGTCTTATTTCAACCTGATAACACACAAAATGAAATATCTTGAGTGTCTAGTCTAGAGACGCATATATGCCAGCAAGTTTTAATTTATTTCGTACATCTTTTAGTATAGATTGGGTAAGATTCTCAGTACTATTGCTATTAAGGATAGATTCCTGCGTACCAGATGTACCTCCAGATATTGAGGAAGAAAGTGAAGAAGTGGTTGTCTTAGATGTGGAAATGTACCCTGGTGCTGATGCTTGTGCAGAAGCAGTAAAACCAAGGTTGTTATGACGACTTGGTATTGGATTTAGATTGGCTGAGTATATCGCCACTCCATCATGGCTTGTTATTAATTTAGATGTACCGTTAGAAGCGAAGGTAATTCTCAATTTTATGGTGACATTTTCAAGTTTTGTGCCCGTTGCAGCATCATTGGCTATAGCCTTTACAGTCGATGTATCCTTACCATTAATAACGTTCTGTGATGATTCAACTGAAATGGATATGGACTTTGGGTTATTATTATAGTTACTTTTCGATGTCGATGGTTTTT
>JAICVW010000655.1 GCA_025935105.1 Nitrososphaeraceae archaeon | reverse complement strand
CTAGGGAGACTGGCAGTTGTACCAGCAATTTTGCTATTGCTGCATGATGTACTGACTGAACATTCTTGCCCGCAGAGATGTTATGACAGATTGATTTAGAGTTATTCTCAGCTACTCGTTCTATCGCAGCCGCAACTGAACAGCGCAAGATGCAAAACTGGTAGATTCTGAACCCTTCTTTACTTGAAAATGAGATGGCCCAATCAGTTGTACTTTGACTTAATTCGCCATACCGGCTGTCAGGAAGACTACAGACAAGCTTATTAATACTCCAACCAGAAAAAACCAAGGTTATAATCTTTCAGTTTATAACTGAAAAGTGATTATCGGTGTTAATTTAGAATTATATTATTCCTTCAGAAATATGCTTGATTAAAAATTCATCGAAAGGTCACACATGTCTAGTATTGAATCCAGTGCTCATAATAGCTTTAATATGAAACATTTGATGATCGAAAAAAGTAGAATCAGTCATATCCGTAACTCCAAAATTAAACTTCTGCCTGGATAGAATAAGATTCCGTATGGATGTCAATTTATTTATTTATTTATTTATTTATTATGTTGTCATGCCAACTCTAATTCAAAAATACTGTTTGCAAGTTCTCATTCAATGAGTCTAACGATTGCACATCGTCCTGCTGGAGCTGAAAGTCAAAAACTTGGCTATTTTCCATGATGCGATCTGGGTGGGTGGATTTTGGGATCACCACCAGATTATGCTGTAAGCCCCAGCGAATCAATATCTGAGCAGGAGATTTTCCATATTTTTTGGCAATCTTTACAACTGTGCCGTGGGCGAGTCTCTTTGCCCTTGTCAAAGGACTGTATGTTTCAAGCTGAATCTCGTTTTCTTTACAGAACTGTAGTAATTCTTTTCTGTACAAAAATGGATCGAATTCAACTTGGTCTACTGCTGGTACTATAACACCATTTGAGGCTCGCAATAAATCTTCTATATCGTCGATTGCATAATTACTCACTCCAATGGCCTTTGCTTTATCTTCTTGCAAAATTTTAGTCATAGCCTTCCATGTCTCGTCGCCCATACCCTGCACGGGCCAATGGATTAAATACAAATCTACATACATCAAGCCAAGTCGTCTCAGGCTCTTTTCACATGCCTGTATCGTATTATGGTATCCTTGGTCGCTATTCCATACCTTTGTAGTAACGAAAACCTCGTCTCTTCGTAGCCCACTTTGATTCACTACCATATAAAGCTTTCCCCACATCTGATTCACTACCATATAGAGAAGCAGTATCAATATGACGATATCCAATTTTTAATGCGTAGCTGACAACACGTTCAGCTACACTGCCTGGTGGAGTTTGATATACGCCTAAACCAAGCAGTGGGATTTCTAGTCCATTGTTGAGTCTTACATTTGTACTCCATGTTCAATAGCAAATGCCCTGCTCCTGTAGTAGCCTTACATGTTTCTTAAAGAAATTGTATGGTGTTATGCCTCGACAGCATGGGCACTAATTAGTCACAAATTGTGTTGTTTTGGAAGGAGAATAGGATTTTATTATATCGATATGATTGTAGATTTACGTGTCGTGGACTAAGCAACCATGCAACTTGACAGTTAAAGAATGTGAAATATTACAAGAATTGATAAGCCCCTGTCGCTCTACTCTATTAGATAGTTGGTTCATGATATAACATTAGCAAACCTTAACTTTTAGTCTAGTAATACCATTTACTGATGACATTAAGCCTAAACTGTAAGGATGCAGGTGATCCTGTATGTACGCACACAATGTACGGAGAAACTGAAGGAGAATTATTACAAAACGCAAAGAAACATGGAATAGAAGTCCATGGCTATACCGAACAAAGTTGGAATGAAGAAATAGCAAAGAATACAGATCATTTTCGTAAACTCATAAAGAGTTCATAGATTATCAAATAAGAGATTATGGGTTAGATAAATTGATGCTTCTTCGTGGGATTTCATTAAGCAGGTATAGTGCCCTTATATTTAGTGTCATGTCAAAGATGGTTTTGCTTATTCCTTCGTTAATTAAGGTTGACGTGAAAATAACGAAAGTCATTCTCTTGTAGGGCCCTACGATCACCAGTAAGGATGAGCCCAACTCTTTCAAATCTTCTATGAAGAATTTCCAGTACCATGCTTTACCACTGT
>JAICVW010000368.1 GCA_025935105.1 Nitrososphaeraceae archaeon | reverse complement strand
CAGCAGTTGGAAATACAAAATATCCCAATTTTGTTAGCCCATTTATTTGCATTAAAAATCTTGGAATGACTGGACATAGATTCCATGTGATTTTGCTATTTGTTCAGATTCCCATGAGATATTTTCAGAAGAGTGGTCTCTGAACTCGTTAAATAGACTACCTCTAAGATCATTAGAGTTAATTTTTGCTATTTCTACTTTAGAATAATCCTTGAGATTAGTACTGAAGCTGGGACTGTCGTGTATATCGAAAATAGAGTAATAGGGTGTACGTGTAAATAGTGTACAATGATACTATTTAAAACCTAATCTTTGCTATATATCTTAAGTAAGGGTAGTCAGCGCATTATTTAAACGCCGGAATTATATATAACATATGCTTGTGGAATCCGATAACCATGTTAAAGATTCTCTAGATCTTCTTTCTAAAAGTTGGAGTATAGATCCAGAAGTATACGATCTCCACCTTGGCAAGAGGAATGATGTGGCCGATACGGTAATAGAAGTCAATGGAGTAGTTTTTCACATTCCGACGTTGGCAGATGATAATCTATACGTATTGTGGAAATGCATTTGGCCAGATTGTCACAATTGTTGCGAGCGGCAGGGAAGATTACCCCTTACAAAAGATGATATCAAAATAATTGCCAAAAAGATGGGTTATGTTTCAGAGTCGGAGTTTATTAAGACTGAAACTAGATTCTCAAGTTGGGAGAAACAGGAACCGTTAGACAAGGTTATAACTACACTTACAATGCTCTCATTAAAAAGAAATTCCAACGAGAGAGAAGAACAAGATGGCACCCCGCTTAAGTGCAGATTCTTGGATGACAGGGGATATTGTGGAATCCATCCGGACAAACCAGGTGTTTGTTGGCTATATCCCTTTGCTTCTTGGATAGAATCTGACAAACAAAAAGCTGTCATACATGCTACATTTCAATTAACCGGTGATTGTCCTGGCTTTTATGCAAGCAAAACCTTAGATCCTATTAAACCAGTGCTAAATGAATATTCTGAAAAAATATACGACTATAATATGGCTGTGAGCAGAACTACAAGGGAAAATTACTCTTCTATCAACATCATAGACTTGCAAAGGATCTAATAGATAGACACTGATTTTGGTGAGTTTTTCGTTTTCTCTATAAATGTGGACTCGTGATTAGAAAAAAAATATACGCGTAAATAAAATATAAAATGAAGTAGTTATAGGACATGGAACAGAAAAATAGATATTCTAGTACCAAAACAGGCTACTTATCAAATATGTAATTTAACAGCTCGCAACGATGAAGAACTCGTGGATCATGTTCGCCATGCCCATGAACCTGAAATCTAAATAAGAATATTTTTCACATAAAATCGCATAAAGATAGATAAACCTCAGCCAGTGAAGGGTGATGTATGCCAATAGTGACAGTAGCAATGTTTAGTGGTAGAACGCAGACAGAAAAAGATAGACTGGCCGAGGCAATTACTGAAGATATAATAAAGATTCTAAAAGTAGAGAAAAAAAGGTAATAATAGTAATTCAAGAAGAGCCACATGGGAATTGGTATGCATCGGTATTCGGATAGAGGACATAATTAAAGGATGATGATACAATAATTCATGTTCTTCGGGGTTATTGCCATATGTGAACTTCAAATATTATCATCTTTTCGTTGTCTTCATCATTATCAATATTCATGATTCCGCCAGATTTTTTTGGAAACTTGATTAAGAGCCTATCCCAAAATTATCGTCTTGTAAATAAGGATACCACAACTCAAACATACTAATGCATAATAGTTTTCAAGCTCTAAGTCTACTATTGCTTTTCTTGTAGTTATCGATCCACTAGGCAGTGTTCCTCTTTTTATCGTTCTTACTGAAAAGATGGACATAAACGAAAGAACTACAGTTTCAAAGATCGCTATTGTTACGGCAGCCGCCTCATAATATTTGCAGTAGCTGGTTCATAGATACTTACGTTATTTGGAGTAACTATTTACAGCTTCATGTGGCAGGAGGAGTATTATCGTTTATTGTCTCAATTGATTTCTTAACTCATGGTGTATGGAGATTTGGTGTTGGGACAGGAAGAGAAGTAAGGCGAGTCAGGAGTAGTTCCATTGGCATTTCCTTTGCTTGCTGGCACAGGTGCAATTACTTCAGTAATGATTTGAATTCAAACAGGTATATTGTATTATGCTCTTACAAAGCTTTGATGGATTTTTGTGAAAGAATGATGGTTCTACTGAACCGCAAAAGCTACCCTAGACTATAGCTATAGAATTCTCGCTTTTGCGAACCTATCTGCCACTTCAGTAACCTTTATTCTAATCTTCTTTCCAACTGTTGCATTGGCAACAAAAACTACAAAACCCTCTATTCTAGCAATCCCATCTCCTTTTCTACTGATTTCCGTAATATCTACTTCATATTCCTTACCTGCTTCGACTGGCTTTGCAGCGGGAGAACCTCTATTGAAGCTTCTATTAGCTCCGCCTCCATAACTCCTACCTCTTCCCCGACCATAACTGCTGTCTCGACCATAACTCATTTGTAAATATGATTGGTTCTCATCCTAATATAAAGATCATAGCCTAGCAGGGTGTAGTAAAACATAGTGCCTTATTCACAATCCATTCTAGTATGGGAATAACAGATATCTTCTACTGCTAGCCGTAGCGCGTCAATACTTGAACTAAACTCACTCTTAACTTACTATCCTTGCCCTTGCAACAAGACAGATTGTCAGCTAGAACATTCGTGTACTAATGAATGCTGCCGGCTATTTATTATCAGGTGCACGTCTCAAGAACACGAATCAAATCCTACTATCAAAAAAAGAAGGTCTTATCTAATGATAGATTCTCTAAAAGAGATGCTTTGCACCTTACTATATACTTACCATATACTGCACTGTAATAGCAGCAACTAAAACTGCGAATATCCTTGTAAATATCATAGAACCACACCTTCCAAGTATTCTATAAATATGATTAACTAGCAGCAGAATCATATAAGTAATGACAATCACAATAGAAATAGATCACATTGTCACTATCAGTCCACCTATTAATAGAGTCAAGGATTCCACCTTAGCCAGCCTGTAACATCGGTAGGCAGGTGCGTAGAACACCGATAAAATGCATCCCCATGGTGAGTTCGGTGAATCCTGAGAAAGTCTGAAGCAGAACGATACTTCCAAAAGTAGCATCGATTACATATAACCAATCAATAAACTTAGCACGCGCCTAGCTCCACAGAATTGTCCGAGTTTTATTCCCAAGATAATGTTGTCCAGTTTCAGTCTGGTGAGGAAGTGTCTAGATAACCCTTCTTGGTGTATTTATAACCCCTAAATGTCTGCTTTTATGACCACCTATTGTTATCACCACTTTTCTCCAACCTTGAATACACCACAAAATTCGCACCTTGAACTCCCATTATTTATGATACAGTCACAATTAGGACAATTCATAATCCGTACCTCCAATCTTCCTCGTCACTATCTGCTCGTTCCCACGGTGTCATTGAATATATATCATCCCGCCCTTTCTTGGATGATACAGTGCGACTATCTATAGATAAATCGTTTCTGTCCATCTATCAACCCAAAGTTTCGGCCACGTAATAGCAAGAAATTTATAATAATTTCCAGATATCCTTTGTGCTCCACTTCTTATGTCATTTCCAAACTGTTTTGTAAGAACCGTATTTTGGAGGCATATCAATCCATCCACATCCACTCATAAGGACATGCAGCATGCCATTAATGGTACTCCTGTCATCAGCTCTATGTCGACCAGTGTTAGTATGAGGAGAAACTGACGATCGTACATTGATTATCTTCTACCTCTTCAAACCTCACTAGCCTAATAAAATACAACCCATGCTATAGGTAAACTGGTAACAAAATCTAGAGTAGCATATCAAAATTACTTTCCAGAGTTCTTAACAATTATATTCGAAGGTTTACTGGTTGGAGAGTAAACCATAATTAGAAATTCTCCTGTAATCTCGAATCAATTAATCAAGTGGCATAGACGTAGATAGGTATTAT
>JAICVW010000660.1 GCA_025935105.1 Nitrososphaeraceae archaeon | reverse complement strand
CGTAGAAGCAGCCAAAGTATATACAAATAATCCTATAGCATATGCATTGAGGCAATCAAATATGCTGTATGAATCAATAAAAGTTCAGGGTAATACAATAGTTCTGATTCCATCTGAGAATCTCAATTCAATGGGTTTTGGTAATTTGGCAATGAGTATAGCATATTTAGAAAATACTAAAAAGGCAGTAGAGTCAAATACACCTGCTAAAGCAGCAGCTGTCAACATAATAAATAAGTAAATGGATGATAGGAATTTACAATCCAAATATGATAACAAAACACAAATACTACTTTAAGTTCTCACCTAGAGAAATCTGTGCTGCATAACTTTTCATGACATCTTATCCTATTAAACAATTTCAAGCAGAAGTGTTAGTACACCGACTCAGTGCAGCTAAAGGTCTTACAACAAATTCAATCGGTATAAGATCAGAAGACCTTGGGTTGTAAATCGTGATAGCATAAACTGACAAACATCTTTATCTCTTGTTAACATATTATATCTTCACTGTAATGTAATTGCTTCTTATAATATGGCATCCAAAAGATTAGTAGTACTTATGGGTACGCAAGACGCAGGAAAAGGGATAAAGTTTAGCAAGGGATGTATGACTTAATTTGAAATTGAATAAACAAACCATAGTAAATGGAAATTATAAACCTAGATGTTGCAATTACACAGATAGATAACAATTATGTTTACCTACATGGGTTACATTTTCCTGCTTCTTTTTTGTATATATATCAGATTTAATTAATCTTTGCAAAAACATTTCTGATGGAGTAAGACCGTTTATTCCACCATGCTTCCTGACAGAAGTGTAACCCATGTTGGTAAGCTATAATGTCACCTATGTATGCAAAATTATGCTATTGTGATGATGCAATAGCATTCTTCTTGGCTAGCTGAGTGCACAAAAGAAGAAGTTTCTTTTCCTCTGCTAGAATAGATTTCACTTTTGTTGCAAATGCTTATTTTTCACTCTTTTTGTCATCGCACTCAGTACTTCATAATGAGTTACCTCACCTGCTTCTGCTAGACACCGAAACTCTAAAGCCTCTTGAGAATCTGGGTCTTTCCCAAGATATGTTTCCATCATCGTTGCTTTTTGTTCAGTTTCGTGTTCCATCTCTTGAATCTTTGATGAATCGAGACTGTCTGATTGAGATAGTTTTGAGGATAAATCCTCTATCTTTGTCTGATGGTTATTGGCTTGTTTCCTCATTCCTTCCAATTTATTCGTTAAAGTGAGTTCAATTGGTACTAGTCCTTTTGCTGACAGATCTTCGACTGCTTTCTTTCAAGGCCTATTGCCTCACCTATCTTTTTTTCTAATTTTTCTTTATCTATAGCCATTGCTACATACTGACATTGCTAGCCTGTATTTACTATTTCTCTTCTAAGACTGAACTAGCCTAGAGTCATTCCGTTAATTATTGTCTCTCAAATCTAAGGCTAAGTGATATCAATGGCAACCTCAAATTGAGCAAAAATGCCTAGTATTAACACTAATTGATATCCATTTCTGACCTGTATCTACCAAACCAAAGGCGTGTATAACCATTATGTGCACTCATCTGAAGCAACTTCATACCTGTAGTTTTGTTAATTTTTACTAGTGCTTTGGCATCTGCAAAAAAATCATTTGCATTGAATATAAGAAACTCCCTATTTCTATCCTTAATATATTCAAATCCACAATCTTTTGTACAGTCCAGAGTATCCCATATCCATTCTTCGCATTCATCTATTGGTAGCTGTGAGGTATTTTTTGTATTCATAGTCTGGACAGTACACTGTATACATCAGTGGATATATGGGCTTAAGCCGAATGTTATACTATATACGGAGAAGAACTGACCTAGAGTTTCATTCTGCGATGCTACTATTCCTATGATTAAATAGGATAAATAAGTCTAACATAGGACTACATGTCAGCAAAGAAAGAAGTAGGCACAAAATCTTCAAAGAAAATCAAAGTGGGGTACAAGGTCAAAGTCAAAACAAAAACGATATGATAGAATTTTGTGCTCTGTTGCACGATTAATTATGTTATTCGTGACACTCCTTTGACCACTTTACATTTAGCTTGCTAATAATAATTATTATTCCGAT
>JAICVW010000303.1 GCA_025935105.1 Nitrososphaeraceae archaeon | reverse complement strand
GGGAATAAGATGGATCACAACTATAGACAAGGACAGTATAAATCTAGTTAAGATATTCTTAAAAGCTGGAGTACAAGTAAGGCATCTAAAGAGTCTAACACCAATGAATTTCGGTGTTGATGATAAATACTTTCATTCAACTATCGAAAAAATGGAAGACGGTAAAATGATGCGACGTCTTTTGACTAGCAATGAACCCATATACATTAATCACTATAATTCTATTTTCGAAGAATTGTGGAATAATGGAGTTGACGCAGTACAAAGAATTAGAGATATCGAAGAAGGTGCAGATGCAGAAGATATCGAGATATTTCGAAGTGCTTCCACAGCCAGGAAAAAGTATTTGAACCTAGTAAAAGAGGCTAAAAAAGAAATATTGTTTATTTTTCCAACCACAAATGCATTTCTTCGCCAGGCTAGGATCGGGGCAATGGGACTAGCTGAAAAGGAAGCAACAGAGCATAATGTAAGTGTTAGGGTGTTAATGCCAGCAAACAAATCAACTAATGCGATAGCTCCCAAGTTTGGTCATTCCTATAAACTCAAGATAAGGCATATAGAACAAATTTCAGAGACTAAAGCCACTATTTTGATAATAGATAGAAAAGAATCACTAGTAATGGAGATAAGAGATGATTCTAAAGATAGTTTTGATGAAGCAATAGGACTATCAACTTATTCTAATAGTAAAGCAGGTGTCTTGTCATACGTTTCTATATTTGAGAATCTGTGGAAGCAGGTAGAACTGTATGAAGACATCAAGATATCCCATGAGCAACTACTTATTAGTGAAAAGATGCAGCGAGAGTTCATCAACATAGCAGCTCATGAGTTACGAACACCTATACAACCCATATTAGGACTAACTGAAATTCTGCGTTCCCAAATAACAGACAGAAGACAGAAGGAATTGCTAGATGTTACTATAAGAAATGCAAAACGCCTAAACAAGCTTTCATCTGAGATATTGGATGTTACAAAGCTTGAAAGCCATTCTTTTGAATTGAACAAAGAGGTTTGCAATCTCAAAGATATAATAGTCAATGTCATGGACGATATAATATTAAGCAATGACTTTAGTAGCAGAAACAAAAAACTTCAGCTATCATATGAACCTCATGATATTTTATTAAAAGCAGATAAATCGAGAATAGCTGAGGTACTTTCAAATTTACTGAGTAATGCTGTCAAATTCACCTCCAAAGGTACAATAACAATAAGCGTAGAACCACAACAGAATGATAATAAGTATAGTGATAAGGATAACAAGCTGGTCATAGTTAGCGTGCAAGACACCGGTCAAGGGATAGATGCCAGCATATTGCCAAGGTTGTTCACGAAATTCGCATCAAAATCTTTTCAAGGAACAGGGCTAGGATTGTTTATTTCAAAGGGCATCATAGAAGCTCACCATGGCAGAATATGGGGAAAAAATAATGATAATGGAATAGGCGCGACTTTCTCATTTAGTTTGCCGGCAATGTAATATATCCTATATTGGATAAGCAGGTTTTACATACATCGCTTGTAGATACAAATCGGTATGGGAGTCAGGATAGGCTAATACGGAAATAGCATAATCCTTTAGCTGAGACTGACTACAATAGGAACCATCATTTTTGCTACTGCGGTTAAACTGTTTTGATGAGAACATACATGATAGAATTACATTACAGATTATGATTATGATTGGACTAGAGAGAGATCAAATTTCAAAATATTCAGGAAATGAGTAAGTAAATTTTTGCAATGAAAATGCAATGTAGGCCATAATCGCTTCTATTAGATTGAAAATCAGTGACATGAGTTGGGGAGGAGAATCATAGATGAATCCAACAATATCGTAAATATGTAGCGTTCATATTCGAGCGTTCATATTCGGAACTTATGGAGCTGTCTGTCTGCTGTACTATTGTTGTGAATGATTGATTTTGGATAATGATAATTAGCAGAAATACTTTGCAAAATTCATTGCAAGATATATGTATTCTATTTTGCTCTTTTGTATTCTATCAAAATAAATAAATAAACAATGTCTATCAAAATAATGCAAAAATACCTCTTCAGAATACCAGGGCCATTTTCTCTTGTAGATGATAGTGTTCTGAGAAGTTCTTTATCCAAGATAGGATTCAGAAATATAGAATTTGAGACACAAAACATTATACTTGAATTTGCTTCAGTAAAAGACTACATCAACCATGTCAGAGATGTAGCCACTCCTATTAAGGCGATGCTAGATAAAGAGTCTACGAATAGACAGGAGGAAATATGGAAGCTGGTAACAGAAGAAGTAACAAAAAGCAACTACACAAATGCTAATGGCTCTCTAAAGTTGGATAATGAATGTGTTTGTGTGATTGGAACAAGATAAGTATAGAGATGTTTGTCTGCTTTCAATAATAACACTTTGCATAAGAAAGAATTCCAAGTGTAATTCAACCCAACATAAGTGAGTTAGGTAATCTGCAATAGAGAAAATCTAAATCTTGGGAGCAAATTCTCAGTTAATCTAAGCATTCACATAGGTTTTGTGATGATTATGATTTATGATAAGTGGCCATGTCATTGGAGAATGTTACTAAATAAATAACCGATTTCATAATAAAGTATACTCCCGCAAAGGGAGCATTTAAGTAGAAGTAGAAGTAGCAAATAAAGAAAACTCATTTGAGCAGACTTTTGGCAGTTGATAATGAGACTGACATTACATATACTTTGAAAATAATACTTGAAAAACGTAGTTTCTCTGTAGACGTCTTCAATGACCCATATGATGCTTTGGTTAACTTCAAACCAAACTATTATGACTTGTAGTTATAGAGGATCAAAAGCACAAATATTACATTTATATCGAATTTTATAGGGTATATGGTGGCCGGGAGGAGATAGTTCCGACTCCTACAATAAAGAAAGGCTGTGACTATTCTATAGTAGGTTGGTAAATACTACCTATAAACAGCTTCAGCAATATAAGATTTATGACCACGCAGCGGACTCATACATCACTAGCTATCATTGGCATATTAACAGCCTTATCGCTGGTACTGACAATTACAATCGTCACACCAGCCTTTGCAATAAAGCGATTCTATAATTGCATAACTGATGTAGCTAACAAGTATGGAAAGCTCACTATAGATGATGTTAATACATGTTATGACAAAGAATACCATAGTGGTCCATTTGCTACTCACAGCCATTCAACCAGCGGTGCCGGCAGTAGTGGTAGTAGCAGTAGTACTTCCAGTAGAAAATAACTTTCGAATAGCTCTTATTATAGAACTGGGATGGATGGGTGATTATTTCACGGGAAAGGCAGTATGAACGGTGTTGAGTCTCCCTGTGAACATTTGTAAGAATCAGAGTGTTGGTTTTTGCAAGACTACTCACCATCTCCGTTACTATTATCTGCGTTTGCATGTTGTACGTTATTAACAGCCGCAAACGTACCAACAACCAATATCATCAGATTAGTAATTTTGACACTGAAGTTGTTAAAACCGTTCTCTTTCATTTGCTTAATTATACTTATAAATAAATTGTTTTATTACCGTTATTACCGTTGTTACGATATTTTCTTATAGTATTTTGCATGTTGACAATTAGAGTAGGACTATTTACTCTCAGAGTAAAAATTGCGAGCTGACCTGTTAGAGGGAAAGTTGAGGCCAGTCCGCAACATACGAACCAATGTTACACTGTAAAGTAGCGCAAATAGGCTTATCTGGCTTCAGGCAACTGTGCTAACAAGTTCTATGATGTTAGATGTGATCGATCGATCCCTGCAAAAACGACATACAATACATACGTCGATTGTGTTTTTCTGCTTCGCTGAAAAGGAAGGGACAGACTACTACTATAACTTTATGTACAGCCTATGAGCCGGTTATAGCATGTCTGTTGCTTGTTATGGGTATGTACTAGATAATAAACAGAGTTTGCCATCTAATGTTGACAAACGTCTAGCGTATCCTTGGCATGCACAGCGAATCTGATTTTCTTGATTCCTCAAGTTTGCAACCGCACATATTGCAAAAGAACTCTTCCTGCTCGGAGTATTTGTAGCCACATTTGCGGCAAGTCATACCGTCACTATGATACGAGAGAGGAGAGTGACATGTCCTGCAATTCATTGACTGTCGCTCATGCCCTGTTGGTTTCTAAAAAAGCCTTGTAAGCGAAGTTTTTCGTTCTCCGATAAAATAGAACAATCTTAGTGTACATATTGGCCACAGTGGCCAATATCTTAGGTAAGAATCCTCTAGTTAGTCCTTGCAACACTAACAACCTGGTATTCCTATTGACATGGACAATCACTAGGTCTTTTGAAAACATGAATCCGGATTTGGCACTTACACTTATCGCATGACTAGGGTCCAAGGAATTCGTTCAGCATCTGTTATGATAAATGTAACTGCTGATAGATAGTGGTGTAATATACATAGATACGGAAGGAACCTTTAGACCTGAACGAGTGGAACAGATAGCTAGATCCAGAGGACTTGATCATAGACAGATACTAAAGAGTATTGCAGTATGTAAGGTTTACAATAGCTCACACCTCGAACTAATAATTAAAGACCTCGGTAAATACGTTAATGATT
>JAICVW010000222.1 GCA_025935105.1 Nitrososphaeraceae archaeon | reverse complement strand
GGCTGTTGTAGGTAACCGTGGTGCAACAAATGTGGGATTGGGACTATTGCTACCACTACCAACTAACATAACAGATATTCCTGAAGTTTGAACCCATCTGTAACTTACAATATAACCACCAGGATTAGGATCAAAGCTTTTGGAACCATCAAGCACAACCGTTATCCCTTCATAAACTGATTGACTCTTACCTGCATTAGCTATTGGAGCCCTTCCTTGTTGTTGCTGCTGTTGGTTTGGATTTACTGATGGGAAAGTCCTTGCAGGGATAACAGGAGAAATAGCAGTTACACCAGGTCTAACAGGATTCTGATTGTTTAAATTAGTAACAACATTTGGGTTATTAATATTAGAAGGGGCATTACCGGTGTTTGAAGTTGCTTGACTTGGCGATGAAGGAACAATTGGTATAGTATTTGTCCGCATGGCCGAAGATGGTAACATTGACAAATTTGGTGAATTAACAGTATCTTGTGCCTTTGCGCTAGATAACAATAAGCCAGTTGGTGCAGAGAATACAACACCCAAAATAAGTATTAGGGTTAATGAGAAAGAAGTTATTCTTTTCATTGGCGACGTACCTCTGGAATGGTCGCCATAGACTCTGAAATACTACTATGAGTCTTTCCTTTGAACTGCTGCATCCAGTTAGTTTAAAAACCTTGTTAACTTACTTTAGCCATCGAAGAGAACATCATCGAAACCAACAATCGTTCAAATCGAATTCTGCTTGTGGATGATGAACAAGATATAGCATCAGCTTTCACAATTGGCCTAGAACAATATGGATTTGAGGTCGATGTATTCAATGATCCAGAAGATGCTTTGTCTAGCTTCCGTGCTGGTTGGTACGGTTTGCTACTCTTAGATATTAGAATGCCAAAAATAAACGGATTTGAATTGTACAGAAACTTGAGTAACAAGGATTTGAATGTTAAGGTGTGTTTCATGATAGCTTATGAACTATATTATGAGGCACTAAAGAAAGATTATCCTTCGTTGGATGTTGGATGCTTCATTCAAAAGCCTATTACGATAGATGATTTGGTAAAACATGTTTGCACCGAATTGTGTATACCTTCTCGTGTTGGTAATCTATAACTGCTTTTTATTATTAAGCTTCTTCTTGTAAGAATAGAGGATGTAAATAGGCCTATGATATACATGTGTTGATATCTAGGTTTATCCTTCTATTATCCATACCTTTTGCTTTCGATATCAAGTATCGAATGAGAATACTAACGTGCTTGACGTAGGATCTCCAAATACCACTATTGCTTTTATAATCGGCTCTATTAATCCAATAAGCATTATTTTTAATGCAATCGAGAAATTCAGATTTATATCGTGATCGACAGAGAATGTGTGACGTTTAATATTATAGCTAGCAGTGTCCTCGACTCTATGTCTACAAGATTGAAACTTTCCAAGCCAAGTTTCCAAAAATTGGACGAGGGTAAAGCCATCAAGTCTAGGAAAAAAATTGGCTACATATTCATTTGCAAGGCTTAATCCAAGGCTCTTGCTAACCTCTTCTGCTTCTTTTTGTGGAATCGCATTGAACACCTTTCTTAGAAAGTCCTTGCTAACTGGTATAAAGCCCAATTCTTCAAAATACTTACGATGTTTGAAATGAGCTTTTAGTATTGTATTAACAAGACCACCAACAGAAATATGTCCTACATTTGCTTCTTCAGCCAAAAGCCTCACTACTTCTTCTTCAATTCTAAAGCCTTGGTGGACAAGCTTTATTTTTGAATTTGAGTTCGAAATACTGGTTGTCGGAGCCTTCTGCTTTCTCACTTCCTCCATTAGCATAGGGGAAGGTCCTGGATCCAGAACTGCAGCTATGTGCTCCTCCTCTGGCTTAGTAGAAATTGACATCATATTCTTCATTGGTATCACCTCAAAAAGAGTTATCACAAGAGCAATGGTTATTGCTGGTAAAATAAGATCTAGCGTTCTGCTATTTCTCAATAAGCCTTCTCTACTTAACGTCGGTTTATTTAAAAGGTTTTTCCCTTTATTGGGAATATGCTATCTCTAAAGTGGAAAAATTTATTCGTGCTCTCCTTATTGCTAGGGCGTATTTTACAGGCCTAAGTGAAGTTAGTTGAAGGTCGGAATCGACCAACAGAGATGGATGGATAGACAACCCCTAGTGATATCATACTGCTGCAGTTCTAGCTTCAAGCCAAATTTCCTAGTTTACTCGCGTCATGTCGCATAGTAGGTGTTTATGTGAGGTACTTCTTATTTCATGTATCAAACAGCCGCCAAGGTTTTAAATTAGAGGGACACCAGGGCAGCTGTGTATTCATGTTTGTATTACTTTTTATTACAAAAAGGAATCGCAAAGGAGGATTGTTTATTGCAGACTCACCAGGCTTAAGATCAGTAATGCATATACGCAAGTTCTTAAACCCTATTTCTGAATGAGTAATATCATTTCCAGGAAATATGTTACAGTGCTAGTGTTCACATTCGTCTTGGGTCTCTCTCCTGGTATGGCTCAGGCTATAACAGTTAATCAAGGGAGCAGGCACACAGATATAGCGCCACAAGCTGGAGTCGCTGTTTCTGATAACGGAGGTAATGCTACCGCATCGGATCACAGTGTGGCCGTGGCACACGGTACAGGCGCGCAGTCTGAAGCTTCGGGCCACAGTACAGCAGTGTCATCAGCACAAGGTGGCTTAGTATTCTCTGGCGCAATTGATCATAGCACCGCTAATTCTAATGGGAAAAGCAGCATAGTAAACACTGAAGCATTTGATCACAGTACCGCTAATTCTAACACAGACAACAGCTTTGGGATCTTAATAGCAAATGATCACAGTACCGCTAATTCTAATGCAAAAGATTCCGTAGGAGAGTCTTTCGCGTTTGATCACAGTACCGCTAATTCTAATGCAAAGGATAATAGCGCAGCATTATCTGCCGCAACTGATCATAGCACAGCTAATTCTAATGCAAAGGATAACAGCTTTGTGGACTCCGAAGCATCGCTTCACAGCACAACAGATGCCACCGCAAGCAAACAGACAACAGCCAACGCTTTCGCAACTAATCATCAGACGTCGGTAGTTCATACTCCCTAGGCTTGTAGAATAGCCGCAGGCCCTCCACCACTTTTTTGGTAGTAGTAAAAGATGGCTGCTAAATAATAATTCAAGATGCGAATATCAGACCAAGAAAGAAATCATGCTTAAATAGAATTCTACCCAATATTAGATCAACCCAACCATCAAGGATAGTGTTTGCAGTCATAATTTGATGATGGGCATTATTACATTCTGAAACTCAAACATTTCCAGTCTGGATAATTCCCTTCCGGTATGCTTAGGCTATAAAAGCAGTTGTTATGAATGTGCTAGTTTGTCAGTCAGCCTTCTAGCTCCTACGGTACTCTTGTAGGAACTGCACTACGGATCGTAGGTGGTCCTGTTTGTGGAAGAGAAGGAGAGGAAGGAGCAGAATTTGATAGTAAGGGAGGATGACTGATTGAATTAGTGTTAGGAACAATTAGTTGGTGCTGTTGTTGCTGTTATGGTTGAATTATAGTTGTGCTTGGAGCCCCAGTTGGGCCTATCTTCCTTAGAATCCATAACCTCGCCGAGAAACTTCTCGATGTTAGGACACTTGGCCTCCTTGTCATAGGGCATTGGAAGTTTAATCAGGGATAGGTGGTCTTTGGTAAACTCCACTTTCTCCCTAGTATGAATATTCAAGAGGCTATTATCTACAACTATAACATCTCGATCAGAATCAAATTCCTCTCTATCTATCCTAGTACGACGGCTTACCTGGCCTATTACTTCCTGTACCAAGTGGTTTCTAATCGTTTCAAGGTTTGTCTGACAGAATTCCTCAATTTTCCCTTCACCACCCTTGACATAAATGCCCCTATTCCCGTCATAATAATAGATGTCGTGATTATCTCGCATTGTTTGGAAGTGGTATTCCTTCATTACCTGCTTCGTTAGTCTAAGTATTGGGTCCTCAATCCCAGTTACAGCGTTATCATCTGATTTTTTACCTGCTAGTGATGTACTCATTCATGTTATCTCCCATCTCAGAAGCCTTTTGACGCTCAGCAGAAAGTATCTCTCATTGACAATCTCGAATATCTTGCCAATTGCTTCTTTCATTACTCTATCAAGCGACTTTGCATCACTAGTTCGGTCAGAAGCCAGTGCGCAGCAAGACAACATGAGTTATTGCTTTAGCTTCTGTTTTTTAATGTCTTCTCTCTGTTCGTCAGACTGGCCAAGTGTGCTAAGGTCAGTAGTTTAATTGAATCAGCCAACTGTGTTAAGTCCATTATTATCATAGTTGTATCTGCCTGGAAAACCGAGGCCGAAGGCCGAGGCTGTGGGTCAGATAATGGGGCCTGGTTGTGTATGAGATGGAGGATGACAAGTAAGTAGTGTTCGAGCCGAAAATAAGGGTTCAGTCATCAATTTCTACGCAATTAGCAAGAGGATGGAGGAATGTATGAACATGTTTGGGTTTAAAACTATGGATAGACTAACAAGGCAACTTATTGAGATAGCACTTAATGTTATAGAGAATTCTGACAAGATAAGCACTCCAGAGAAGGTTACTGAGTTAATGAAGGAATTCGAGCAAGGATCGTTAGTGGACTACATTGCAAAAGCTGGACCGGAGTGGACTAAGCATTCTGTCTTCAATCATAGAGAATGAGAGGAAGGATAGGGGTTGACCATCAAATAATGTCATGGTTGTATCAGAGTCCTGGCTTTTCCTAAAACCGCGATTCCTAAACTGCCGCCTGTTATCGCACCAATAAGTGCGTTATTTTGCTGAAAAAACTTCATGGCGTAAGATTGGGTAAACATAATTGTATATTTAAAGAGCTATTTTTCTTTCTAGGACTCTAATGTACCTTAATAGTCTTCTAGTTTTTTACAAACTCCTCTTAGGAACTCTTTTGAAGGACTGCAGATATAATTTAGCTTCTCAACCTTTCCAAATGACTAATACGACGATAGCTGTATTTGCAGCTATAGGCGTAGCTGCACTGCTAGTTGGCGTAAACATTATTCCGTACACGGAAGCAAAGCTGCCAATAACAATAAACATCAACGTCGGTAAACAAGGTCCTCCTGGCCCAAGGTCCACCAGGCCTTATAGAATTAACAAATCTAACGTCATTACTTTGAGCAACCTAATGAATGAATCTACTAGACCAAAACACTAAACCTACACCTGATATGACTTTCTATATGGACCACGTGTCCTTCTTTTTGCCTTTTTTTCTTTTGTGACCTGTTTTAGAAGAGTTGATTCAACAGCTTCTTCATCATGGACGGGAAATAGAGCAAGTGCTCTGTAACGAGTCTTGTAACTGGGATGATGTTGTAATGTGAGTCTCCATATGTCTATTAAACTCAATATCATCTTTTATTACATGATTGACATTGATACATGTTGTCAATATGTACACTAATTTCATGTTTGGTAAGCACTGTAGCGTTTACGAATAACATGCCACATTTGTATGGCCTACTCATAG
>JAICVW010000119.1 GCA_025935105.1 Nitrososphaeraceae archaeon | reverse complement strand
GTATGAATCGGTTAGGGAATTGTCCAGATTTTATAAAAAAATAGAATCGTCAACATTAGTTTGGCTGAACCAATCACGACCTCTGGGTCTGGGCCACGCTCTTCTGACATCAAGGACCTCTATACAGGATCATCTCTTCTTAGTTCATGCTGGAGACACAATTCTGCCTGCCCCATTTGAGATTAACAAGATGTTAGAGATGTGCAGTAATCCCAATTTGAAAGACGCTTCTTGCATATGCGTGAGAAAAATATCAGACAAACATCTGCTAAAAAGATATGGAGTAGCGGAGGTGAACTCTCACTCCCTTATAACCAGGGTAGTAGAAAAGCCCCCTCATCCAAAGTCCGAACTTGCGATAATACCAATTTATGTACTTCCACAAAGAATTTTCGGAATTCTCGAACGATTACCTCAAGGTGGCTCTAGTGAGATTCACTTTACACAAGCTATAAATCATTTAATAAAAACCGGGCAGACGGTTCAAGCCTTTGATACCGGAGAGATTAGGAGAATCGATATAGGCTCGCCAGATACCTACCATGACGCTTTATCCTTCTCTTTCAAAACGTGAACAGACTACCCTAGAAATAATAACACTACTTATTTATAAATGTAAAATCTCTAGTCTATAATTTATACTACTCAGGACTGCAAAAACTAATATGTTATGACTAATCAAAACTTTAAAGAAAGTAAGATTGGCAAAAGTAAGACTTACACCACTAGTGGCTAGAACGACCCAAGAGCTAAAATGGCTAATTTCACCCAGGACTTTGAAGATTTCACAAGGTCCACATGAAAGGACTCCGAAGTGAGGAAATTTTGCAAACGAATTTGTGCGCTGTATAAAGCTCGTAAGACAAAGAATTCTGGACGTTACTATGACCACGGCTTCAAGCGATGTGTCGAATGTGACATATTCATAGACTGTGGTGGTGTCAGATGCCCATGTTGTGATCACATTCTAAGAGTAAGACCGCATAACAACATATCAAAGGCAAGATTAACGAAAGGTCTTTTCTACATGTCTTAGCTGAACCATTGGCAATGCACTGATGTAAGAGTATATGTTTAGATCAAAAATCAGTTTGATAGTGTAAACATTTGTGGTATGGCATATCATGACATGTATTACTCAGATAGGTGCATACAGCTCTGTTTAATTGTCATTTGTCACTTGAGATATGCTTAATCATAGTAGGCAATAACCAATTTGTGTAGCCATGAGGGCGGTAGAGATAAACCATTGCTTTGCTATGAATTATTCAACGATTAGAGAAGGGTTTCACAAATATACATTACCCACAATCCTCTTCATAGCATATATTCTAGGTCAGAGGAGTTTGTGGGATAGGAGTAGATCGCCTTTTTCAATTCAGTAGCTTTTAATCCCAAGCGGATGGCTAGCGCAAAGATATTGATTACCTCTTCAGAATTTGGTCCAAATAGATGAGCGCCTAATATGCGGTCAGTGTTTTCCTCTATCATCACCTTGTATCCTGAATGGCTTTCACCTACGTGCTTGGAATAATACCACTCCACTGTACTTGCTTGATTGGTTTTGAATTTCAAGCCTTGAGTTGTTGCATCATTTTCCTGCAGACCGACAGATGCTAAAGGAGGGGTTCCTTTGTAGTTAGGAGTGGCATGGTTCCCGCGGAGCATATTTTCAGCTACGATCTCTCCCTCATATACTCCAATTGGTGTTAATGGTAGACCACTCGTAGCTGCAGCATCGCCTGCAGCATAGACCGAAGGATTAGAAATACTCTGGAGGTACTCATTGACCTTCACTCCTTTGCTACCGCCCTGTATACCTGCACTTTCTAAATTGAGATGGTCTAGCGCTGGAGCCCGACCAGCACCATGTACTATCAAGTTCGCATCTACACTACCCGCTTTGTCATTTGCAGTGTCTGAGTAAAGTACTTTGTAACCAGTACAGCCTCCGTTGCTGTCGTCTTTCCTAGACTCAATTGAACCAACTCTTGTGCGCAAAATAACTTCTATACCCACGTCACGACTTTTCTTCAATAACATATCTACAAGATAAGGATCAAAATTGTTCAGTGGACGTGTACCACGATGCAATATTGTCACTTTTGCTCCTGCGCGAGCAGCAATATGAGCAAATTCAAACGAAATATATCCACCGCCCACGAACACAATCTTCGGCGGAAGTTCATCGAGCTCCATGAATTCATCACTTTTAATAATATTCTCCTCGCCTGGGATATTCAGCTTGGCCGGCTCTGCTCCGGTAGCAATCAGAATGTGGTTACCTGTCAGCAGACGATGCTTCCTTACCTCTAAAGTTCTATCACTGACGAACTTTGCACTCCCGTGAATAGCAGTTATTCCTGCTCTAGAAAATTGCTCTTCCCTCTGCATTAGGACTGGCTCAGTAAATGACCGCTTAAACTCAATTAAATCTTGCCAGGCTATCTCTGGCACAATGGAATTGACAATACCCTTATTTTTCATACGTCTGTTCCAATCAATTATTTCTGCTGCGCCTACAAGCACCTTTTTGGGATCACACCCGCGAAGGGCACATGTACCGCCAAAAGGTCTGGAATCAACAATTGCAACACTCCATCCTGCAGTACGACATTTCCAAGCTGCTGAGGTCGCAGCGACCCCGGTCCCAACTACTACAAGATCGAAAGTATCTGTGCGAGACATAACCGTTCATACAATAGAGTAAATAATATAAGTTCCTTTTTGAGTGTAGCCTGATTTCGATTTTTTGAGTGTTGGCTGGTCTCGCACGAAACGAAGCGTTGTTATTTATCAGATGCCATGATTCGGCTATTTTTTTATCAGATAATCAATGGAACCAATCAGTTTGTTCTTACCTATATCCTAACTTTACCGTTACATAGTCCACATATAAGTCTCTTTAAACATGTAATTCTGGTGACTTTCGAGGTTTCATTGTTGCTAATTATTGATTCGATAGTATCTTTAAGATATCCCGGGCCTGTTCAATTGCACCCGGCGTAGCAGGAGTATTACTAATGGGAGTAATCATTACAAAGTCATGTATTGTGCCATGGTATCTGACTCCTTTCACTTCAACCCTTGCATCAAAGAATTTATGGACATAAGCGTAACCCCATATCTCGTATACCAAAATCACCATTAATGATTAGTGCCGTGGGCCCTAAGCTCATCGACTGAGGCGTGCAAAGGTGAGACAGTGGTTTTTCGATTCGTCTGGCTCGTAGTAGTCGGTGAGTAGCAGATCAATTTAATAGTAGTCTATAGCTTCGGTTCATAGGCCTAAGAAAGGAGGCCATAGAGATTTTCTAACTTGAATCATGATGGTCTCGATGATTGTTTACGACAACGGTATTGTGCCCATACAAATTGGCGTGCAGGTTAGCTAGATAATGAGCCTCAAAAGTTAAACTACATCTATAACAGACCCACACTTGCGTATGCAGCTGTCTGCCTGTTCTAGTCCCATCCGTTCCAAATGATCGCAGATAACCAAGGAGTTTGTTTATTATTATGTTTCAATAACTATTAGCATTTATTCCTAATAAGCAGATCTTGTGTCTTTCAGGTGCTGATCAAACCTTATATATATTTCATAATCACTTTGCTGCTACAATATTAATAAATCAAAGGTTCTAGTTGTTGAATTATTGAAAAAATCGATACTCAACAGTTTGTGGAACATCCAATAATTGTTTAGAGCAAATTTCTCTCAGCTTCACCTAACGAATTCACTCGCAATGGCCAGTCAAAGTCCTTATTCCATGGTTGATTGAATAGAATTCCAATTTTGGGAGGGGATACATCAATTATGTTCCCGGGGGCATCATCAATCAATAGATCAAATTGATAATCAGCTTTAGGAAATCCATCATATAGAAATACCAAATCATCAGAATAGATTTCGTGGTAATCGAGCCATTTGGCAACATAAGCAACTGTTGGCCTTTCTCTTTTAGTCAAAATAGAGATTCTATATCCTTTTCGATGAATCTTTTCGATTGTTTCACTAAGGCGCAATTCACTAGGTGGTATCTCCATCCAGCAGTTTTGCCAAATATAATTAAAAAGATCAGAAATCTCTAGAGCTGTAAGCGCCAAAACCATACCAATATCCCAATGTGTTATATCCTCTTTTGAAACCTTAGCACTGTTCAAACGATTGTATTCGTTCGTCCACGTTACCATCGTGTCGGCGAGAACTGAATCAAAGTCAATAGATATCGTTTTGGTCAATTTAACGTTAGACGATATCCAAGAGACTTAAGAGTGTACCTTGATTTCTGGCAATTAAATACTTTTACTAGTAAGGATCGATGCATAACGTAGCAAAGATTGGATGGACAAAGAAGGTTTGCTATTGTGGTCTTGCTATAATACAATATCTCCAGTCCTTTTTGTTTTTATATCGTAAGCTGCCCAAACTTCGGATACAAATATCTTACCATCAGGTGCTGAACCGGTGTTAATCACTTTAGTTAATTCATCGACTATCGGTTTGACCATCCCATCGGGTACTAGTATTTCACACTTTATCCTTGATTGATATTCTGGAGTATATCTTTTTACGCCTCTACCTACGCTCACAGGTTCAAGTTTTGATCGACCCCTGCCTTTAATATTGTAAAATGTTATACCGCCTATCTTGTGTTCATACATCATTTTATTGATATCAACTAGCCAGTCATGTGCAATTATTACGTCTATTCTCTTCATTTTTAGTATACAGTGGATAAAAAGATACAATCTAATTAGTTTGTGTTTCCTGGAGCGTATTACGAACATACTATTTTTGTATACTATCAAAAAAAAACAACACTTCAATATTAATTTCTCCACCTTATCACAGAACACTAAAGATCCAATGCTTAATGTGCAGAAGAAAAGGGAAGATATGATAATACAAAACTCACTGTGCTGTGTAGCAAAAGGTCAACACATCGTTTTGAATACTTGTCCCATAGATCACTTTTTAGTTTGGTTTTTGGACCAGATATTATGTACAACCGCTCAAATACATACACGATTCAGAATCCATGGTAGTAGAGGTATAGTCCTCCAATTTTTACTGCTGATAACATTGGGTTGTTAAGGATCCAGAGACTGCCGGATATAATTATTCAAACTAGCACCGACTGATCGATACTAGTGTATCACTGACTTCTGTGTTGACTCAAGTGCCATGGCCGAAGATTGTTCCGATACGTGGCGTTGGATTGTTATCCGTATGCAATAGTAGGTAGAGCTGGATTATTCGCTTTTGAAGATCAGAGGAGGATATCACCAGCAATCTAGGTACCTTGAGGTTGAAACCTCGAAATAATGGATCCAGTAATTCTTGGGTAGCTGTTACAGCTGTATTTCGGATAATATCCAGTAGAAGCCAACTTATCTGTTCAGGGACGGTTAATGGTTTATTTCTATCTGGTATAAAGAGAATCTAAACCTTAAGCTTTAGAGGAGTATAATCTGAGACTACAATTGCTCATACGTTTAATATTATTTATGTATGAACAGTTCGGCTATTGTAAATTCTTCACCCTCATTTAGCTGTTAGTCTTCTAATATGCAGTTCTATAAAGAGATCTCACAACATAACTAGATGTAACAAATCTAAATTATCTACTACGACCTACTTGCATTTTATTTTTATTACTTGTCCACGTGTCTAAAACAACATGATGCTAACGCCAGTTAGATGTAGAGTATTGGCATCTTTGCTCGCTATTGGGCTTAGTCTGGGAGTCATGCTCTTCCTCGTTTTGAATGGACTGACGGATCTGTTAGTTTACGCACAGCTATTTCCCCCAGTTCAACACATAGACAGTGGTGAAACTATTTCAAATGCTAGTATTCAAACAATACCTGTAGCTAATCAACATAAGCCTAACCCTCATTTGATTAAGATCGTTACTCCCACTAGGGGTCAGCAAGTTCCTATAGGCCCTGGCCTTAGAGTCACAGGGACTTCAGTTAGAAATGCCACAACAGCTGACTGTGGAGTGACTGTTAAGGTGAATGGCATCAGTCCGTATCAAGATGTTTTACCAGTTGGTAATGCAAGCTCTAAGGACTATTCAAAATGGAATTATACACTGAACCCCTCATACACCTCCATTCAACTAGGACAGAATAAAATTACTGCAAAACTTTCATGCAGCAACAAGCCCAATATCATATCGCATAGTAGTGTTAATGTAACTGGAATAACAAAAATTGGACTAAACTCGACTGGTGCCAATTATACTACTGCTGCCACTACCAAGCCAGTTTCTTCAAATGCTACAACCAGTTCTGCTACTACTGCTGCCACTACCAAGCCAGTTTCTTCAAATGCTACAACCAGTTCTGCTACTACTGCTGCCACTACCAAGCCAGTTTCAAATACAAAAGCTTCAGACACAAAGTTAGTGTCTTCCAACCAGCCCGCAGCTTTAGTTGCAGATCCACCAAAAGTGTTATCAGTTTCCCTACATTTTACAAAGAACCCTCTGCATCTTGGGGATGAACAGACGATAACGGTAAGAGTCTCCGACAAAAACTCCAAGACGGCTGTACCAGGCGCACTCATTTCAGGAAAAATCACCGACACAACAGGACCATATAAGAAGGTCAAAGGTACTACTGACAATTCAGGCAAAGCATCGTACTCTTGGACAGTTGGCGGCAGCGATCAGACTGGGACCTATAAATTCACGACCCAAGTATCAGCCGCTAACTATGAGCCGTATTCAACTTCAAAGACATTCAAGGTCAATCCAATCGAACTAGCTGATCCTTCTACTTCTCCCAGCCAAGATCCAAGCACTACTGTCACAAACACAAATACTAATTTCGATAGTCGCTACAGTCACTCTGTTACACCTATTGAGGTTAAAACGTATACTCATAATAACAACCTGGGTCCTACTACAGGTTCACCACTTGATAGTTTCAATACAAACTCAAATAACGGAGGCCATCACAATCATCGCAACCACTCTGCGAATATAAATCCAAGTAATGACAATAGTAATAGCAATAATAACTATCTCGGTCCTACTATAGGTGCGTTATATGGCTATAACCGCGTGGTTCCAGCAATAAATCCTTCATATAGTTACAATAACAACCTGGGTCCTACTACAGGTTCACCACTTGATAGTTTCAATACAAACTCAAATAACGGAGGCCATCACAATCATCGCAACCACTCTGCGAAT
>JAICVW010000640.1 GCA_025935105.1 Nitrososphaeraceae archaeon | reverse complement strand
GCTTATGTACTCCTCAAAAGTGAGTATGAGGGGTTTGTTCGTACCTTGTCTACATTTTGCCGATGTATAGACGCGCTATCCGCTGAGCC
Organism: Nitrososphaeraceae archaeon; assembly: GCA_025935105.1. Lineage (GTDB taxonomy): Archaea > Thermoproteota > Nitrososphaeria > Nitrososphaerales > Nitrososphaeraceae > Nitrosopolaris. The sequence goes on along the minus strand of JAICVW010000640.1, from coordinate 2,195 downwards.
TTCATTTCAATTACGCTTGGGATTATCTACTTCCACTCGGATGGGAAGGTGAGTCTAATATGCTCTAAGGCTGACATGTTCTGTTAAAAAAGAAAAATCCAATTGTGAAATCTAGGAACTGTATCCAACACATATTCAGAGATGTTGGGGCATAGAAATTACAAACGTCCTGGATTATGAGTACATTTTACAATAAAAATTTGAGTCAATATTAAATAAGCAAGCATCTAGAAACTGTTCAAAAATTAACCTTGGGACTAGTCGTACAAATACCATGTATGTCGTTCACACAAGGCCAGTAACTTCTAATTGGTAATGATTACACAAGCAGGTCCCTAGAATCCATTAGCGATTATTCAATATATTCGGGCCTTAGTTCCTTTTAGGTTTTAATTTTTCTATGCCGGAGATATGAGCGCTGGTGACGGAAATAGTAATTAGCAGATTTGTCATAATTTTCAGTTACGAACCCAAATCCGGAGCACTGTTTAAGCGGCCAAAGCGGTGATGATGAAGAATACTGCTTGTTGTATTTGCAAATGAAAACGTAACTCTAACAATAAACCAGGTAACAATTTAAACTAAAGTGCGAAAATTTTTGTATAATTGACAAAGAAGGTTGCTAGAATTCTACATGGAGTTGTTAGTTCCATATCTATAGGAAAATATGCAATAGTGAATCTGATTGGTGAATCTGATTAATATGGGAGCATACTATCAGCTTTTCTATCTTGCCAGAATCACTTTTTAATGGTTTGGCTTGAGTAGAACCAATAACTAGTGGTGACCTAGACGGTTATTTCATCTACTCCCCTGGTTTGCAAGCACAAATCGATATGCGCTTCCAGTATGGGTCCCGAAAAATAGATATATGATTTAAGTTCACTCATTACTATCGGTATTGCACTATGGGTTATGAGAATGTATTAATCATAGTCATTGTTGCTGGGATCTTATTGTTTGGAACCAAGAAATTACCAGAACTATTCAGGACAATGGGCCGTGCCCAATCCGAGTATGAAAAGGCCAAACTAGAGGCTAGAAGCGAGCTAAGTAAAGTTCATGAAGTTGTGGATGGTGACAAAGGTAGAAGGAAAAATTTAGAAGGGATAGCATTGAAGCTAGATATTCCAAACCCCGAGGTTCTTTCAGATGAAGATCTTTCCCAAAGTATACAAAGGAAGATAGGAACAAAGTTAAGTTAATCAAGTTATCTGACAAACCAAAATAGATTTCTTAGAGAACGAGGTTGGAAACTAGCGATACTTTTATCTAACAGGCAGATATGACATAATATTTATGAAGTATAGGGATAGGAATGAAATTATTGCACAGATATTGCAAACTGCCAACGGTAACAGAGTTAGATTAACTAAAATCATGTATGATGCCTATCTATCCCATTCACTGACTAGGGATTATGTACGACTGCTAATCGAGAGAGGGCTTATCGAATATCTAGATGGAGAGCGTACATTCAAGACCACAGAAAAAGGGATGAATTTTTTGCAAATCCACAGTAAAGTTCACGGGTATATCCTGCATAAGAAACAAGAAAAGCCATCGATTCTATAATATTTGTAAAGTTCTTCATTTAGTGCAGGCGTTAATTAGTCAAAATTAGTAATTGGCTATGTTCTACCTTTCGCACCAGAAGTACGAATCAAAGCTAGTTATTGCGAAATCAAGTCTTCTTTGGAGGAAAAAGTGGAGAGAAGGTACACGCTGATGTTAAGCTTTTATCGAAGGTTCTTAGACAGGGGGAAGACTATGTTTTGGTTTTGCAAAGAGTTTCTTTTGAACAGAGTGCGCCCCAACTTACCTATCCCAAAATTATTCTCTATATACAATAATACAGCAAGCTAAGCATACTAATGTAACCAGATAAATGCCATGGTAACGTGACATGGTGATGCGATTATATGATTACCATAAACTATTATACTATATAGTTTGTCTGTGTTTAACAACCTGAAATTATAGCTACAAGATATTAAAGAATTCATCATATTTTTCAAACACCTTTGGTACCTGTTGCTTCTTTGTAGTTCCCAAATTGTTCTGCAAGAACGCGGAGGTACATCAGTCTACCTCAACCTAAGGTCTGCTGCTAACGGTATTCATGTCAGGAGCCCCAGATTTATCGATGTTAGCATGAAGAGGTATTGACTGAGGTAAGTTCCATTGATTATATG
>JAICVW010000479.1 GCA_025935105.1 Nitrososphaeraceae archaeon | reverse complement strand
AGCCTTCTTGGTCTATTCCATTGAACAGATATACAAAGCCGTCTTCTCTTACAATATTATCTCCACTCATATATGTTACAAGTTTCAAGCACGCTCCATTTACTTAATAATAGTATTACAATTGCAATTGCAATAATAATACCTGCTAAAAGAGAAAACATTTCTATTCTTTCGTTGGATATGACATTGTCTATCTGGGAAAATATAGTAGATGTAGGCGTTATCACAAAAACAGAAATGCTGGTTTCCCTTCTTCAAAAATGGGATATCCAGTATTTAGTCTCTGACCGTTCATAAAGTTATATACTGCCGAATCTGGTTTACCAGACATCACAGTTTGTATTAAGTTATTTAGAACCGCATTATGTCCCGTTAGCTGCTGAGTATAAGAACCAAAAAAAGATGTTCCCACCATTTTTTTTACTGGGTGAATCAATTGTGCTGAATTACTGTCCAGTGCTGCAATATACTGCGAACTTATATTGTAAATGTTTCCGTAGCGTTGGAAGAATTCCACAGTAGGGACAGATGCTGCTACCAAACCCAAGTATTTCCCTGCTTGCCTATTTACTATAGGATATGTCAGTGATACTCTTAGTTTGCCATCTATTCCCCTAAAACCACCCGAAAATACAGGCTCATGCGTACCTTTTGTCTCCCTTACCCAATATCTAAAGGAAAAGTTTGTTCCTGCAAATATCCGCTCTCCCTTTATGGCTAAAGAATTTACTAATGTACCATTTTCATTTAAAATAGCTAGCCTATCAACTCCAAAAGAGGTACTTAGAGGAAGAAAGATTTCTTTCATTAATTCATTCGTTTTATTACCCGATAAATCTCCTTGCTGCACATATATCGAATTTGCCAATCCCTGAAGTCTTGATATTATTGAATCAAAGTCAGACTTGATGTGCTCAGAAATGGCCTTCGTAGAATCTACTTGGCGCGGTGGGTAAAGAGACTCATCCATAAGGGACATCCATTCTCTAGTCCATTTACCGCATATCGTGCAATATGCACGTCCTACCTGTGCGTACTCAATTACTAGTCCTTCCTCCTCAGCAGTCAAGGTTTTACCTGCATTCGCTAAGTTAAGCAACCTCTCTAGGTGCTCCCTGCACTTGACTATATCCATCTCACCGTGTTCGTCTATGGCTGCAGGTGCATGCTCTTCAACTTATCAGCGCACATCTTCGCATCATTCAACCTCTCGATTCACATCACCTTGCAGAGGGATCTCCCACTTGATTTCAAACCTAGCCGCACCACTCATACCAGTATTATACATTGCACCATAGAGCTATAAACATTCCGTTTATATTTTGCTGCTACTATTCCACTCTTTATAAAATCATCAAAAACAGGTTGAGCCATCTCTGACTGTATTTATTTCCGTATCCTCCTATTGTCTCTTAAACAATTCCTGATTCATTGTAATCAACTGGACCCACTTATTATCATCAAGAACTTTCGCATTGCATAAACATGAGCGCAGATCCACAGAGTATAAAAGAAAGCTGCAGGGTGTTAAACCTGACACATTTATTTATGATCTGTTTATTGGAGTGAGAACACGCTCTAGCATCAATTAGTTTGGGAGTTAGTTTTATTGGCACAGAAATTAGCAGTGGCAGAGGAGAATATACGAAATTTCATGCACAACGACTCAGATTGTTCTCTAATACAGACAAGGATTGTGGATAACCAGGTCACATTAGATAAATTCTGACTGCCTTCCACAGTTACATCCTTAGCTTAACCCAAAATTGGAAGGGAGAATCAGATTGTCATTTCGTTAACTCTGTGTGGAGTTAGCTTCCTTTGTATACACTAACTACCTTCCTAGATAGTAATTGTTGCAAATTAAGTGTATGGCTTTTGACACACGTTAGAAGTTATTGATGATGATAATAATGAATTAGAACATTTTTTCCCAACTAGGGCTCAGCAACTGAAGTGGCCAGTATTATGCTGGTTTAAACCAGTTTGCAATTTGTATTGCTATTCCTAAGAGTGGGGTTATTTCCTTTATCTTGTTATATAAAGAACCTAATGTGTTTTCAACTTTAGTTTTATCTTGTCTCTTTGAGGCTAATTCATTTTCTATTATCGCAATATCTGATTGGATTTCCGTCTGTTCCTCCGTCTGTAAATCATCTATCTTACTTTTTAATTGGCTAAGAATTTCTGTTAACTCTTGACTTTTTGATTCAGTGATGCTCATTGTCTGAGGAGATACTTGACTACCAATCTGTATATTTGATTTGTCTACACTTGCGAATTTTGTCTGGTATGCATCCCCATACCCTGAGATGTTATAAATACAATTAAAAATTTCCTCTGAGGGGGCGGATCACCTGTATTAATAGGGATGTCAAACTGTGTTTTCCTGATGAAACCCTTTTCTAAGTGGTAATTTACTATCCTTGCTGTTTTTTCCTCATCAAAGCTCAACTGTCTACCGACTTCAAAGGCGTCCTTAGGTGTCTTGGTGTTATAGTCACACATCTCATATAATTTTGCCAGAAATGCCATCCTATCTCTTCTAAATTCCTCCCCAAAATTCATTATGTAATTTGTGTTGTAAAAAGCGGTTTTAAATCTATGTGATAATCACATGATGTGATGCGGAGAGGAGCGTATAACTTCATCATATACTCAGTCATAAAGGAATATCTTCTTTACAAGTTGAAATTACGCCGAAAAATTGTCATGAAAATGCAATTGGTTTAGAGGAGTTAGTATCTGATGGAAAATGAGGAAATCGTTAGTCGTTTATCTATTTTGAGCCAACAATACCATTCAGTTCATCAAAAACTTAGTGACAAGTATCATTTTGACGAGTGGAGAGATGCTACTTATTTTATTAGCCAGAGTGACTAACTTCAAACGTATCACCGATGGCCACCAAAGTTTTCCTATCTCACTCTAGCTTTGATTCGGAAGTTGCCATGAAAATTTATCACTGGTTAATGGACTTCCAATTTATCAAGGGTATTTGGATTGACATTCGGGAATTGAAGCCAGGGATGGAGATCAATGAATCCATTAAGAGTGGAATAATGAAGTCTAGTATAGTAATCGTTGTGGTGAGCAATAAGTCCAAGAACTCAAAATGGGTTAAACAGGAAATAGATTTTGCAAGTAAAAAAAGAAAGCGACTAATCCCCATATTACTTAATAGACGTCTTGCGTAATTATGAAATAAAATCTCTTTATAATGGTTCAGAGCAGACCTATTCTGTTAAATTAACCTACTACAAGTTCGCATTATTCTGAAATTTACCAGTCCTGAGACTATATCAGAAGCATGATCGT
>JAICVW010000569.1 GCA_025935105.1 Nitrososphaeraceae archaeon | reverse complement strand
TTTAGAATTCTATCTTTAACTAGCTGCTCGTATGGAACACCTGCCTTCAAAGACAATATATATCCAAGCAACCCCACGCCAAAATCTGAATATTGAAATTTTGAACCTGGCTCTCTTGTCAGGGTAAAATTAGATAAGGCCGCATACATCTGATTTGCTAACACCATTATCGTATCGTATTTCCAACGAATCGGCCGAGGTATTAAAAATCTTCCAAGATATATCCTCTATTAACTTGGAACTGCTATCGGTTTTTATATGGGGGTACAGGCGGTCATATTAGAAAGCCAAGTCAATGTTGCCTCAACTATAGTTATCTTCTGTACCTAATAGCTTTTGCCCTGTTACCACTTGTTACCAATTTTTTACCCATTGTTACCAGGTTATGCTCTCCTGTTACCATTATGTTTCCATCTGTTACCGATATGTTTTCTATTGTTATCACTATCTTCAAGCTTGCTACCTTAACGTTCCCACTGTTTTCAACTGCTACCACCTGTTACCATGGATATTTGGGTGTGCGAGAAATTCCCACCCCTGGGGGTACCTCAAGAAAAAAATAAAATTAATTTCAAATATTACACAGACATAATAGTTTTTCAAGATGCTATTACTAGAATGGCAAAGGCCACATCTGTCCTATTATGGAATAAGTCACCCTATATAGAAATAACAATTGGTTTGCAAAAACTTATGTGAGACTGCATTCAAAAACTGTCTTTAGCCAAAGCAATTATGCTATCTTTTTATTCTATATATTATAGAGGCATGTCAAAGTAATCTACAATGGACGACGACTATATCAAACCTGATAACAAACATTCGGCTCTACTTGTAATTGATGTCCAACGTGATTTTACTTTATTAGGAGCTGTAGGCTAAATACCAGGTACATTAACGACAGTCGCTTTCATCAAGCTTTTAACTCAGAAATATACAGAGATAGGATTTCCTGTTGTTCATGTTATAAGACTTTATAGTAAAGACGGCTCTAATGTTGACTTGTGTCGTAGGAAGGCAATTAAAAATGGCAGGCAATTGGTTATCCCTGGAACTGACGGTACGGAATTGATGGACGAACTTAAACCCTCGCCTCATATTAAACTTAATTCAAAACTATTGCTTTCTAATAACTTTCAGCAAATTGGACCTATGGAATGGATAATGTACAAGCCCAGATGGGGAGCATTTTATAATACTGAACTAGAAAGACATTTGCAGAATCTACACGTTAATACAGTAGTTGTTTGTGGATGCAATTTTCCGAACTGCCCTAGAACAACCATTTACGAAGCAAGTGAACGGAATTTCAGAATTATTCTTGCTACTGATGCTACATCTGCTCTCTACGATAAAGCATTACAAGAGTTAAGAAATATAGGTATATCAATCATGAATACTGAAGAATGTATAGCATGGCTTGGAGCCTGTGAGATTAAAAGAACAGTGTGATGCATATGTCATATCCTCTTATCACTTAATCTTTAAATGTATCGCACAAACATCTTTGGACTATCAGCATTAGTTTGTGGAAATTTGTGTGAGATTGCATTAAGACTGTATTTGGCCCAGTACGATAGAGGTACAAGATTCTGGGGATCATAATAATAATACGGCAGATAAGAAAGGATCATAATAATATCGAGGATATCTAATCTGATATGAATGATAACTATATTGAACGGTTCGTCTTCAAATTCAGATTCATATCCAATATGGTTAGTTGAATGTCCTTGTCTTGGTCGTTATGATGATAATGAGAGTATATGATTTGAAATATCGATTCCATGTCTACACATAGAAAGTTGGGTGCTAGTTTGCATTCATCCAACGACAGCAGCAAGAGTTAAGACACACGTAATACCCAAGAAGTCACAGAGACGCTGGAAATTGCTAGTCGATGCCGCACTACCAGTGGGTCTCACGGATGGTAACTTTGGCTAGCTTTGCATGTTCTGCCCAATCCAGCTGCATGAAGTACAGCCTATTTCAGAAGTCTCGCCTTGTCGTCGCGAACCACATTCAGAATTTCAACTACTTACAGGCGCTTACAGACTGGACATTTCATCATTGTTTTCATGTTCTTACGTTCTAATGTCACTATTAAGATACAATGACTGTGCCACACTGTCCCACAGCGTGCAGTACGTATGTTAGGTAATACTTTCATTTGTCCTGACCTTAAATCATAGTTTGTTGGAAAGACTTATCAATACTAACTTCCTTCTGTTAACTAGATGGCGATCCGGCCGCCTCTGCTTAATTATATTATAACAGGCATCTGCCTGGTGCTTCTTGAAGGCAAACAAATCCTTGATTGGAAAAAATTTACGGACGGGCTTGTTTCAATTCTTGTCGCGATTGATGTTAAGTTCATTAAAGCTGACTCAGTAGTGATGGCCTACGCAAATGAACAGAGATTTGCACACCCAAGAATTTTCCACAGAATAATAAAACCTTTGCATATAAATCAGTATAAGCTAAGAAAGATCTATGCTGTCTTTGATACATCTTTGTACATAGTTTACAGTACTAATTTTGATCTAATTAATGGACACAGCAGACCTTATAATGATGTCAATGGAAATGGAGGTACTGTTTTAAAGAAAAATAAAACAAAATGACTATCGTAGCACGAACTTCCATCAGAAATGATATTCCGAAGGTAGAACAATGAGTTATGTCAAGATTATCTCATAGCTTTAATTCCTTTTTCTCATTCTTTTCCAAAAATGAAACTCTAATTAAATATACAATTG
>JAICVW010000132.1 GCA_025935105.1 Nitrososphaeraceae archaeon | reverse complement strand
TAGTTCATATAAGTGACTTGCTAATTTTGATGCTCTAGTTTACTACTTGTATATTACTAGATAAGAATTACATCAAATTTCTATCAGGTTGTGGCTCCACCACAAGTCTCGCATTAGAGACCTTGGCCCAGAGAATTGAATAACTGCCATAGTTGTATTGAGTCCATGTGAAATACAACGAACTACCATCAACGATCATTTCTGGGAATACAGACGAACCTACTACACTACTCCCGTCAATCGGATTCGAAAAACTAAGACCATTATCTAAGCTTTGGGAAATAAGAATGTCATAGCCCAAAGTGCTGTTACCGGTATTAGCAGACCACATAATTACTTGGTCGGCATTATTACTAGGATTAGTTGACACTTTATACTTGTATCTCTTAGCCCGAAGTTGCTACTGATTTTAAATGGGGAACTGAATGATACACCGCCATCAACACTTCTCGAAATAAAGAGATCAGTTTTTTGGGGAATCGATGAACTTAAAGAAGATGTATACGCTCAAACAACATAAACATTATTGTTATTATCATAAGTACTATTCGAAGATACTATTTTTGGAGTGTCAAAGTTGAAGCCATAATTATTACTTGCTATATTATTGCTTAACTTTATTGGAGTGCTAAATGTTGCTCCAGCATCTACGCTCCTTGCAAAGTATGTATCAGCAATGTTTAATGTGTCAACTAGCTTGTGCTTGTGCTTATGACTACTCTCCAACCATGCGACATAGACATTTTTCCCAGATGAGTATATTTGAGGTCTGGATGAGAAACTGTTGGGATTATTGCTTAAGTTTATTGGATTTACTTGTGTTTTCTACGCTTAACCTAATCCTTGGACAGCATGCTCAAATAAGACTATATTCAAAAACAAGTTTCTATAGCAAAAAAGAGTTAAAGATATCATCATTATCTGCTAAAGGTTAGTCCCTGACAATTGTTGAAAACATTTTTGATATTAAAGTTATTCCCTTGATTCTTATCAATATTGTCTTGGCCTATGAATATCTTTCCATTAACAGATTGTTGAGTCAGGTCAATTCCTCCAGCAGAACTTATCTGGATAGCTACACGTTGTTTTCCATTGCCAAGGTCTTGTCCCTTATGATCAGAGAGTTTTCCGATTACTGTAAAGGAGAATGTTCCACCGCAAGCTACAGCTGGTAATGAAGGAAACCACGGTGAAAGAGAACCAGTAGGAATGGCAAAGGATGTTGATGGCAGGAAAGAGTTGGTCGGTGGAAAAACAGAAGGTGGAAATGTTGTGGCAGATGGTGGTATGAATCCCGTACCTGGACCTCCAGTCTGAGATGGAAACGTTGTAGTAGGTTGTTGAGTTGGAGTCACAGGTGATGGATTAACAGGCTGTTGAAAGGAAGATGGTGGAGGTGGAAACTGAGCATAGACCAATGCAGCAGAACTATCAATCATCATGATTGAAGGAAAAAAAATTAGCATCAGAGATATTGTTTTTCTGACAAATGGCAGACTAATGGATAATATTCTCTTGCGTTGTCTCATGCCCGGTATATCTTGATACTATAACTCCATCATTCGCATATATTTGGCTTATCCCTGTCTAGAATATAGTTTGATGATAGAAATAATTATAAGTCAACTATTATCTAAGATTTTGATCATATAGTGCCAATAAGCACGAAAGTTAATAAGCACGAAAGTTATTCTACTGACAATAGGTTTTAGTAACGTCCAGCAATTAGCATTTAGAGCATATGGATAAGGCCAATAACCCCAAACTGTATCCAGGAACTAAAGAGATTATGTTAAAACGATACCCAAGAGATATTCACTTGAGACTGGCTTGCTGATGATATGAAGGGGATCTAAATTTGGAATCAAACTGACTAATTCGCTAGCTGCATCTAGAGCTGTTGTGAATCTTATTTGAAGGTATCTACAGCTTTCAGCTTTTGATATAGCTGGATTCCATTCATACCTGGCATCCTTATATCAAGTAATGCCAAATCATAGAAGGCTTTGTGGAACATCGTCAAGAATGCTACTCTCATGCATGCTGAATATACATCCCATTATGCAGCTTGTTCCTCGTATCATGCTAATCACATTGCAAACTGGAATATATTAAATTGCATTGTATTCCTCCTAGCGTTCCGTATCAGTTGGTTTTTTCTACTTTGAATTATAATTGATCCAAAAATTGTCATCCTTGCTTTATTTTCCCTAGAGAGACAAATTTGTGGCTATTTGCGTCACTCTTAGGATTTAGCGATCTTATTTTCTCATAACATATAACAAAGGGAACCACGATATATTCAAAATTGAAATTGATATCAGAGAAACCTATGGCTCTTCTGATTAGCTTTTTAGCTTTCTTTATTGTTAATGCATACATAGGCACAGTGCCTGTTCAATCTCATATTCTTAGTCATGATTCTAAGCAAACACGAGGACTGGGTTCAAAGGATGTTAATAAAAACATTAGTGATGTTAAGCAATTCGCAATTAGTCTGGACAAATCTAACGATGCCACCAGTAATACTACCGCTAAAAATACTAACATCGTTGTGCAATTTGGGAGTAACCAAGATCCAACTAATGGTGCCCCAGATTACACCACTATTAATAAGAGTGACCCTAAAGCTCAATTTGGGAGTAACCAAGATCCAACTAATGGTGCCCCAGATTACACCACTATTAATAAGAGTGACCCTAAAGCTCAATTTGGAAGTAATCAGAATTAAACTCATCATGCTGTAGATAGCTAATAAAATCAACTACTCCCATACGGCAATAGTTAGGAGATCATCCGACGTCGGTTCGTTCTCTTGCGTAATTAGGACCATATGTTATGTAATCGCTATCGTGTGACCTTTTGACAAGATTGCCCATCCATAAGAAGTGCTTTTGCATATTTTGCTATGAAAGTGGATGGATTATTCCTGATGATGCGATAACTATCGCAAAAGAACGCTTTTTGGCCACTGGACGCACTGCAATTCCTAAATTTGATACTTTGATTAAAATGGAAGAAGAATCTCCAAAATGCCTATTCCGAGCGAATTTTCCTAATATTTAACCCGTCAAAATATTATATGTCTATCCTGTATTAATAGCAGGAAAAATAGAATATATGTCTAGAGCTGGGATATTGAGCGCGATTTCTGAGAAAAACGGATCTGATATCTTTAGGAGTATTGCCACAGCAACGGCCAACACAGATATGTTAATTACAAAGTTAAAGCTAACTAGAAAGCAGTATTATTCGAGAATGTCTAATCTGGTGAAGCTAGGATTAGTGAAGAGGAAAAACGGCAGATATCTGCTGACATCCTTTGGCAAGGTCATTTATAGTTCTTACCAGAGCCTAGAGAGAAGTATCGATGTAGCATTAGATTCTTATTGGAAACTGAAAGCAGTGGATTCAATGGAATTCCCTTCGACAGAGGAACGCAACAAAGTCGTTTCCATATTGATAGATAATCCCGATATTCAGAATATTCTACTGACGTACGAAAGAAATTTCTCACCTCGCTTGTTAAGAAGTCAAAAATCCAATATAGAGAAAGAGATAGTAAAAATACCAAATTTAGTTTAGTCCAATCCTTCTTATACCTTTTCATTTCCGTTTTCGGTGCAACATCTTTATTTGTTAATTATTCAAGATTGAGCAATGAAGTGCGGCTTCCATACAAGTGAAATGAAGAATCACTGGCTTCCTTGTTTCTAATGGATATTTTATGTCTAAAGTCGAAATAGCCAACCTACTGGCCAATAAGGAGCCGGTTTTAGTGCATTTTCAAAATTATGACAACAAAACGGGAGCTTTTATAGCAGTCAAGTCTTATAAAGCCATCCAGACGGTATTTAGTTTTGTAAAGAAAAATGCCTTTACTAAGATGGTTCAGCAGAACTTTCCATTATAAATGCGAACACATGAATTATCAGATCAATAATTGACTGTAAATCAGGGCTTGTGTTTCATACTATCTTCCTTATGAGTGGAGAAAGCTGCGACTCAATTGAGAGTTACTAGAATTCAATTCTACTCAAAATAACCCGAAGGCTAGATTAATTATAATACATAAAGGGAGATATTTTCTTATGTCATATGGGGCTGTGATTTATGCTGCTCGTAGACTACTCGAGAGCACATTCAATAAATATTGGGAGCTTAGATCCGTCGATCTAGTAGAAGCGATCAAGGATATTATGCCTAAAGAGGGACGCATTAATATAATAGATCAACTTATAACCAACCATCAAAAGCTGTTGATTGAGTAGTCTTATGAATTAATTAGGTGTTCTCATTCTTTTCTGGCAAAGTAAGATGTATCATGTAGAAACACTTTAGCACAAAAATCATTTTACAATTCTTGCCAGAACCAGTAGGAGATAAATTTGGTGAATTACTCGGACTCAAGCCTTAAACTTTCGACTATCGGATAAACAAATTGTTGCACAACTATTCGAGAAACCATCAATACATGGTATTGCTTAACATTGTTTTATCTTTTTCCATCTTCATTTGTAATCCGAGAGAGAAGGTCTATTAGCCATGATATTTGTTGCTTGACTGGTCGGCCGGAGGCTACTGCCTTCAGCGGGAAAGCATAAGTCATGTTATACTTTGGATCCGACCAGGATCTGGTTGTTGTGCCTATGGAATGTCTATCTCTGTCTATAAAAAGGTGTTCCTATAGAGTACTATCTTGGCAATTTGGCAACCTGTATTACAAAAGTTGATCATATTTCTCATCCGATTTAGTACCAGTAACTAGATCTGTGGAATGGATCAACACCGAGGAAAGGAACTTCAATTTGCTGTACTAGGAATGAGTAAATCATGATACTGCTGTTTTAACGATACCCAAAAGATGTTCACTTGAGACTGGTTTTCTTATGATATGAAGGGGATCTAAATTTGGAATCAAACTGACTAATTCGTTAGCTGCATCTAGAGCTGTTATGAATCTTATCTGAAGGCTATTATCTACAGCTTTCAGCTTTTGATATAGCTGGATTCCATTCATACCTGGCATCCTTATATCAAGTAATGCCAAATCATAGAACGGACGATTTAGCATAGTAAAGTGCTTAAAGGCATCAAAAGAATCTCTAAATACATCAACATTATATCCATTTGATTCTAAGATAGTTTTAAAAGTTATAAGAATGTCCGGCTCATCCTCTACTAGCATGATATTAGTACCATGCCTTATCTCATTTTGCTCTATAGTTTCAGAAAGGTTAGGATCAGTAAATAATTGAGACTTCTTTTTGGTAAGATATTTCCGTAGTTCAGGATCTTGAATCAAGTTATTGACCACAGATTCCTGTTCTTTTTGTGGAACATCGTCAAGGCTATCAATGGCTTTAAGTATCCATTGGTTGTCGAGGGCTCGTTGTGTCACCAGCTGTAACTCGTAAACCACTTTACCCAGCGATGTCAAGGTATATTTCTTGGTCTTTTTCTGCACTAGGCCTACATTTTGTAGTGTAGAGATTCTGGAATAGTACTGTTTTAACGTAAGATTATTCCTCCTGAGGAGGAGGCTACTTTCTACATCCTCAGAAGCGATAGAGTTAAAAATAAGTAAGGATTTGACATCAGCTATAGCACTCAACACATCCAATAATGAAAGTGAAGATATGGTTAGCTGCACTACCAGATAAGAGGATTTTATAGTAAAAGAACATTGGTGGCAAATTTTTTTTTATTATACAGAACTTGGGAATAATCAGTTTCATTATCCGGAAAACGTGGACTTGGATCGCATCCCTTTGAGTTGGGTAAATTCTTGCGTACAAAAGGTGTGTCTGTTGAAGTGGATCTATTAGCAGCGTATTACAAACGTAAGTAGGTATCTGCAGAATTAAAGTAAAGTTAACGATTTTTTGTGAAGCCAATTTGGCTCTTGTTCATTCTTTAGGGTTTACACAAACATTCTCCTTTATAATAGTGATAGCGTTGGTTAAAATCCTCAGCAACTATTAGGGCCACAGCCTTTTCACGTTCAAAGCTACTATAGATAAAGAGCTGGGAGGATAGGGCAGATATGGAAATAGATATGGAGTCACATTCGAAGTATTCATAAGACCAGCCGATTTGACACATAACTATAGCATCTGGGCCATACAGTACAAAACACTATTTTGATATAGAAAAACTAGGCTTCAATATCTGTATTATTCAATAGGGCATATCTCGCCTGTTCTACGAAGAATGCAATATCAAGTTAGACAACAGGAAGAGAAGACATTCGAATGTCATTAGTTCTTTAAATCTTTTGATATGAAAGATGGAAGCAACTTAATACAGGAAGAAGATAGATAGCTGAGACTGCCTTTTCATCATTAAAAAGAATATTAGGAGAGGATCGCCTTTCCAGGATATTCAAAACACAAAAGATAGAAGCGGGACTGTTCAATGAATTTAGCTACAGTCTAAACTGTAGGCATAAAATCGTAGGCACATCCTCCAATATAATGATCAGATGACTAACTCTAGCCCAGTTATTATCCATTCTCCGAAATGTACGTCGTAGGCTTATGTTGACAGAGTATCTACGCTTTTGCTTGATCTTCATCTAACCCGTATTCAGATACTATATCCCTGTCTAGTTCTTCCTTTTTCTTTGAATATGTGCTGTATTTCTTATTCCAAGAACTGATTGAGAGATATTGTTTAATCCATACTACGAACCATAAGGAAGAGACAATAATAACCACGATAAGCAAACCACGAAGAACAAGTCCAAATTCATTCTCCTTTTCAAGATAGATCTTATTAAATGCTCTACTTGGGTGTAATAAGCAACAAAATGTTATGTCTTAACAAGCGGTATCTAGCTGGCCTAACCTAGCATAACGACTTAACTTAGAATATATATCTATATTTTGCATGCCAGTAAAAAACAAGACAAATATAAAATAGAAACACTGAACAATTATAGCATGTACACACAACTATCCGTTATTATAACATTTATTCTATTAATTATTGC
>JAICVW010000200.1 GCA_025935105.1 Nitrososphaeraceae archaeon | reverse complement strand
GAGCCTTGCCGAATTCGGTTGCTATGGTTGTATACAACCTTTTGCCGGTGAAGTGCTTTTCGAATCTTCCGCTGTAAAAGATAGGTGTATCTGGTTCTAGAGTTCTCTTTTTATACATAGCCTTACCTTTGGCGTCAACAACTCTACGTTCTCTATTTCTATATTCTATCCAACGTTTGAGCTGCTCGACTACTTCTCTCGTAAGAAATACAGTCCTAGCATGCTTTGTTTTGGTGAATTCTTTTCTGAGATATACAGTACCTTTCTCCAGATCCAGATGTTTGAATAGTATGCTTAGAGCTTCCGTAGAACGCATACCTGTAGCTGCTTGGACATGAACAAAAGTTTGTAATCGCGGCAACTGACAACCAATTATTATTCTCCTTACAAGATCCTTGGTTAACGCAAATTTATCTATCTGTTCTACCCGCGGAGGTCTTACCTTCACCCTCCATTTGGTTTTAACAATGGGAACATCATTATATTCAAGCAATTGTCTTACAGTGGCTATTCTCGAATTTATGGTATTCTTTTGGTATTTATCTCGCAGAGATATGCGGTATTCACTCAAAACATCATAGACGTCATAGTTGGCAATATTGGCTATGAACTGATCTATGTCGATTTCATATTTTAGTTGTAAGAACCTTTCAAAATCAAGAAGCCGTGAGGTGTATTGAACCGCGCTGCTTCTTAAGTCTATTGCGCGAATAAACTTATTAACAATCTGAGACACTGAATAAATGTATTCAGATACTAATATATAGTTTTAACCTAATTAAATATTTTAGTATATTCGACGAACCAATGTCAATTGATTCAAAAATGAACTAGGAACTAGACATCGTTTATAATATACTCTTTCTAAAGTTTAGGCTCTTGATTGCCTTTCTTTAAGACTAGTATTTTAATAGAGGAATATTCAACACTTAAATCTTGAATTATTGTTAAGTATTTATCAATATGAATCGCTCCCAGTTTTACACTCATGTTTCAGTGATAGGCAATGGTTTAGCAGCTAGAGTTAAGATTACGTTTCTCGCATTCAGCTGTTTGCATGAAGAGAAATTAAGATGATTAAGACAGATTAAGATATAGAAATGACTCTACGTAGTATATTCAAGATATTTTTCAATTAGATTGGTTTTTAATGCCTTTATATATATTAGCTAAAGATATTTCGTGGAGATTTTTAACTTACACTTCACGACGTTTGAAATGCTAGCCATTACCTGGATTATAATTTTCTCCAGCTGTTTATTTTTTTCATTGCATAAGTTCGCGCTATATGCAATGGTCTCTGTAAGTGAAATTAACGGAACCCGATTTCTCATTAAAAATGACACGAATGATCGATCCATTTTACGATGGTCCTTGTCTCCAAATAGCAACACTACCGCTACTCCGGAATTACCAGATAACAACAAAGCTGACCTACAAGCAGGAGGAACAGGCCAGTATAAAATTCACTACTTTCATGATAATAATGAGGCAGTTTTGGGTATGAGTGATCACCACGGAGATGGAGGTAATTCTATTAGCCTCGCCCAGAAGATAATCAAGAAGATCAAGCAGAAATTCAAGGCCGGAGACGTACCATTTCCTTGACATGATTTTTCATTAAGCTTGCCGCTATCGGAATCAATACAGAATTCCTATATACGTGACACGAGATGGCGTCATCGATTAAATATACCTGTTTAGTTAGTAAAGCTCCCTCTCTCTTTTCAATTTGGAGTTTAAAATTGATTGTATAGTTGCCAGCAGATGATACATTTCCATGTTTGCTACATTTATTCTATTTACTATGCATTCATTACTAACAAAGGTGTGAACGAGCTATAGGTAGCTGACTAGTCTAGAAATATCATCTACCAAGACCTGGCGTAAATCCTTGTTGTAGATTGCTGCGGCTGGATGAATTGTGATCAAATACTCTTGTCCGTTTCTTTTTATGATTTTTCCTCTATCCTTCATAATAGACTTTCCATCAAGAACAGTAGAATATGCACTAGAGCCCAATATACAAATAATTCTCGGACCAATGATAGAGATCTGTCTCTCCAAATAGGGAATGCATGAAGCACTTTCTTCTTTGCTCGGTCTCCTGTTTCCGGGTGGCCTACATTTAACTATATTAGTTATGAAGATTCTTGATCTTTCTATTCCTGCTTTATGCAACGCATCGTCCAAGATACGACCTGCAGGCCCTACAAACGGTCTTCCAGTTTTATCTTCGTTTTTACCTGGTGCTTCACCAATAAAAACCACCCTCGCTGAATTAGGACCATCTCCTGGAACGCAATTCTGTCTGCTCAGTGAAAGCTTGCAGCGCACACATACTCGTATCTCGCTAGCAACTTTTTCTAGCGATTCATCAGGAAGCATCTAACTTATAACTCATCTTTAATGAGCCCATTTAAACTACTGGATTCGGATTAGACTTTATCTTTCTATCATCCCAAGTTACATAAAACTTGGGTACAATTTCCAAAACAATAGAGCGGTGGTATTTGACATATTCTAGATATTTTTTCTTTTCTTCGCCCTCTATATCCTTCCTATTTTGTCGAATATAGGGAAGTTGAAATTATCGCCGTCGTGAATAGATACCTTTCCTTTTCCACTAACCCAGACTTGGGTCGTCAACACAAAAATAGACAGTTTTATCTCCAGCCAAATTGCGTACTATCTTGGAGTCACCTTTAGTCGCAACATACAATCTATAGTTCGAAGCATCAAAGAAGTACCACATAGGCCGGACATCAGGTTCGCCTGAATTATCGACAGTTCTGACATGCACTATTTGTTTATCACTTGTTAGGAAGTGTTCAGCCTCCTGCTTCGACAAAATTGCTGCTGGGAAATCTTTGTAAGCGGCAAAGATTCTTATCAAAGACATCATCTATGATTTCATTCTTAAAGGATTTGCTAGTTGTTTATGACCATGGAAATCGCCGATTATCATAAGGGGACAAAGATCGAAGAAGGGAAAGCGCCCTTAACACCAGAGGAGTTGGTCTGAAGTAACTATTAGTAAGTGAGTGAGTCTTGAACCGTGATTAGGTATTAACCTCCAGAGTACATGTACGTGGGTCTAGTAACTGAACTCCTCCAAAAACCCTTTGATGGCGTCTTCTTGTGTGTTTTTCAAGTCAATCTGACCCTTCCTTACTTTATCTAATACATCCATCGCCTTTCTACGGCAGTGCGGCAGGTACTCTCCCAGTACAATGTGAAGCCTAAAAACGTAGATCTCTAGCCACTACTCTGACTCAATCTTTTGTCTGTTATACAAGCCCTTATGGTGAACACATCTGGAATCCCCGTACGCTTTTTCCCATATCCTTAATCAATAAAATAAATCCACTAGGCAGAAATAGAACCGCCGGCGAAAAAGTCCAACGTATGCTTCTCAGATTTCTTCTCTAACAGTAATTTTCTAGATTTATCTGAGGCAATAACATCTTTTTAATTTCCTTGGCAAGATTTTATTCTCTACTTGTTCATTTTTTTGTTCCTGCTCCTTCATGATCTGATTAGCATTGCCCTTTCTATTTCAAATCATAAGTTCATTATTTTTTCTTTCGTCAGTGTTACGTACGAAGAAAGATTACATACCACGGGATGGTGAAATCTTCTCAAACATGTGTTTACAATAGTAAACATGGCTTATATTTGTGCCTTGGGGACCATTTTTTCTGCCCAAAATGGCCCAAAAAGGGTCGAAAATAGGGGTAAAAGGGGGGAGAAGATGTCTATATACAAAAAAGCGATTTTTGGGCAGATATTGGGCAGATTTTGGGCAAGGTTGGGCTTGACAATGAACGCATTTTGTAGACGAAATTTGTAAACTTTTGTAAACCGGGGTGTAGACCGTCTACGGTTTGGTAGACGGACCGTGCCCAGCCCGCCCAATATATAGTATAATGTACAAGTTCCACATTTTGATAACTAATTTTGCTATATTTATTTTAATATATCTTATTATTCCATATTAATTTTTAATATTCTATTTATTGAGAATATTATTGATCGAAGGAAATAGCTGTGCTTGAGACTCAGTTAGCGATCTTTTTGAGCTTACAAATTAGACTAAGGATTAAAAGGAGACGAAAAATAATCGAAAAAGAAAAATATTAGAGAGTAAGCTTCGATTTTTAAGCCACGGAATGAATATGCGACTCGATACCCTAATACCTTTGGTGGCTGTCATAGTCATATTTGGATCTATTATTTTCTTCGTATTGATAGTGGGACATGTACCGAGCACTACTAACTATCCTCGCTCTAGGGTTGCTGAGCCCTCACCTTATGATGGACCGTGCATTAATCAGCAGGCTTTACATGACTATAATATGACATGTTCTTTTCTGCAGAAAATACTACAGCCTGCAAATGTCTAACATCATCACTATTTGTATATTCACAGTATTGATATTGGCAAATAGAGTTTAATAGTTTAATTTGTACTCTTGTCTCAACTAACCTTCATCTTCGATACAGGGGCCAATGTTGGGTATTTTCAATTGGATACACAAAAATGGATATAAGAAAACAAAAGAAATAGGGCAGATAACTCTAGTAACGCAAGGCCAACCTATCCAAGGAATTGTCCAGTAATATATCAAGATATGTTTCAAGTCAGTAATAAGGATGGAATTGAGAGATTCTGACGCGGCTGTATGGAATGTGTTGGTTTTTTGACTTGGCTACGTATTGATGGTTTAGACGATGAGGGTAACATATAAACAAATTGTAAAGGTACCCATTTGACACTAGAATTAGACCTCCATTAGGATGAAACGAGCAAGAAGGTATTTAATCGTGTTTAGTTGTTAACTCATTTTAAGTAATCTCGATAGATCTCTTGATGTGATTAATAAACTGAGTTAAAAATCAGAAAAATCCGAAAAGGTGAATAGCAGAATAGATTTATTATGCGAACTCTCAAAGAGTCTGAGAGTCAATGCGGCTTAAGTGTTTAAGTCACAATCCCTGTCCTGTTCCTCCCACTGTGTGGATAAATTGACCTTTGTCATTTTAGCCGAATCCTAATCCAAGCATAACAGAACATGACTCGTGTGCATAGCAAAGTGGCATAAGACATAAATGCTTTGTATTCTACTTATGGTGGGATGACAGACGTGAGCTTAAAATATTATATGCATATTTTTAAACGACTTGAACCAATTCATTTGCCAATTTTTATGTGCCAAATTGTCAGATCACACTTGGGCCATAGAAATGAGAAGAGGGCTAGGGAAGTTCAAGCACTAGAATTTGAATCAGGCCCATCTATTTTTACTATCAACAAGTTTTCTATGTTGCAAGAGAAAACAAAACAATTGTATGATAAGACTTACACATCAATACCATCAGACCACATCAAAAGGTTTCTAGTAAAGAAGTTGGCTCGTGTCCATAGTAAACTGCTGATCAACGAACTTGTTTTGTGATTCAAATTTGTACTGTGACTTGCTAACTACGAGGATATATAATTGGAAGATTCAGACAATTAATTTTGGGAATATAATTTGGTCAACAAGGTTAGCTTTTTATGAGTGACAAAGATCAGGAGGAAGATCGCGCTGATTCGGACACTCTTCTAACACTATCAAACATACAATATCTCGTAGAGGGTTTGGATGCTCTTTTACAAACCAACTTGGATGGACATAAGCGAGCAAGAGTTATCAAATTGAGAGATGAATTGTCGGCTTACATTGGTAATATGTTTAGCGACTAGCAGTCAAACCATCAAAAAACTACTGTAGAATTCATGAATTCAGATCATTCTACTGACAGCACGAATTAATTTTCG
>JAICVW010000399.1 GCA_025935105.1 Nitrososphaeraceae archaeon | reverse complement strand
GTTTCCTGTAATACCTCGACACTATTGAACCCAGCTTTTTTGATACTATCAATATAGTTTTCACTTGTCAATGCACCATGCAACTGCACCAATCCACAGGATTTGCTGATTCTACTCCAACCTCTTTAGTTGTGACCTAGTCAGAGATTACCATTCTACCTTTGTGTCTTAGAATTCTATAAATCTCTTTGAAAGCTGCAACTTTATCTATTGTGAGGTTAATAACACAATTACTTATTACTACATCTATTGTATCGGTCTCAATAGGGATTCCTTTTTCTATATCGCCCTTTTTGAATTCAACGTTTGTATATCCAGCATTGATTGCATTCGTTCGTGCCTTCTCTAGCATCTCATCAGTCATGTCTATACCCACAACTCTTCCAGAATCTTTGACTTTATTGGCCGACAAAAATACATCAATTCCTCCTCCTGAACCAATATCAACAACAACTTCACCTTCACGTATATCTGCAAAATTTACTGGTGCACCGCAGCCTACTCCCAATATAGAAGATTCAGGAACAGATTCTAATTCTTTATTATCGTAACCAATATTCCTTGCAATCTGAAGTGATGACAAAACTGAAATGGTAGAGTTATCACTACAGCATTCGGTAGGGCCGCCACCACAGCAACCTTGTAAAGAATTCCCTGTTACCGCAATTTTGCTGTATCCCTCTTTTACTTTTTCCTTAATCATTTGGTCTTGCATATACTAGGTTTACAAACGAAACTATTTAAGTTGTCAAGAGAAGCCAGGTAAAGTAAGTGTAATTATGGAAACTAATGCAAGAGGCAGAAGAAGAACTAAAGAATTACCCACTATTCAGGATCATCTTGGATGTGCATTTAATGGATATGATGCAAGGTCCCTCATGATGGAAACGGCAAAATTGAGGAAACTAGTCACAAAGCGAGGTACACTTGAAATTTTAATTCCTCTTTGCTGCACTACAAATCCCGTAAGATATATGAAATTTAAGCAAACGTCGAAAGGTTTTAGCAGCAGAACACTTGCAATAAGACTCAAAGAACTTGAAAAGGGAGGCATTCTCGAAAGACAGGCTTATCATGAAATCCCTCCAAGGGTAGAGTATAGGCTAACTACTAAAGGTCAAGAACTAGTAGAGTCTGTAATCTCTTTGCTGCAATGGATGAAAAAGTGGTCAAAGAAAAGCTAACTTTCGAATTATTATCGAAAAATAATGAGAATCGAATTGTTATGTATCAATTTCTACGTGGTTAGGGAATCATACGAATAGCCAGTGTTATTAGATATCCTACCGTTTAATCTGTTTGATCTAGATTAATACAAATACATCACTAAATCTTTAACACAAATTGATTAACCAAAGTCAGGATTGCAGAGAGGAGACAGGTATTGGTGGCACCGTCAATTTCAAGCCAAATGGTTCGGTAACAGGGAACGAGTTTAAATACATCACATTTGTACGAAAGTCCATGATAGGTTCTTTCTAATCTCTACTATTATAAGCAGCGTCTTCTTAATTGGGTTGCCTGGAATTGTTACTTTTCAGCTATCTCAAAACGTATATGCACAAACACCTGCACAAACACCGCCGGAACCAGGACCACCAGCAGACTGCAAAGAGATGGTTTCTCTGTGGAGTCATACTTATGGTCATCCAGGCGGACAACCGAAACCTATCACATGGAGTCGGTTTGTAGAACATAAACCTACTTCAGCGCCCGATGACTGTGTTGTTGCTAAGGGAGTAATAGAGAATACCCCATCCGTAGCCACTGACGAACACGATGGAGACTATCATTTTCTTCTGACACCTGATACAGGTTATAAAAATCTTTTAAACCACTTCAATACTAAAGGTTTGATGGTGGAAATCATTTGTTGGGATAAAAGTGATATTGCCCCCTACCTATTTTTCGGAATATGGCGACTATTGCAAAGGTGTAGATGATACGGGCCATTATCCTGCTAATCTTATACAAGGTGACCATGTAGAAGTTATCGGCAAATGGGTTCAAGATGTAGGACATCCAACACCCGGACATCCAGCACATGAAGCATGGAACGAAATTCATCCAGCAACAGCAGTTTTCAGGATTAAGTGATAATTCGATTGCCACCGATTAGTCATGATAGTGATCTACTGAATCTATATTAGGCTGAACTGCACTCTCTTTCTTTACTACTTCCAATACCTTCTGCCACACATGTTTCTCAAATTCATAAGCCATAATTCCACCAACCGCTACACCAGCTGCAAGACCTACTGGTCCCCCTACTAGGAGACCCACTGCACCAGGCCAGACAAGACTTCCAACCCAGGCACCGGAAGCAACTTCTACCGCATAATCATTAGGGTTACCTGTTATAGAGACATGTACTTCACGTAATGATCCAGCCCAAACCTTTGGGGATGTATTGACTGCTACAATACTCCTTAATGGAATGCTATTAAGATTCAGAAACAATTCTAAGCTCTTTTTGATCTTGTAATAGCTGCTTTATGCTGCTGTATAAATTATCAAGATTGGTAGTGAGTCCTTTATAGTGTTGTACCTTGGCCGTAGTAAAGCATCTGGGGATAGGTAATATTTAAGTTACTACTAAAAGATCCACATTCATCGCTAGATCCCCTTTTATGACGTACTATTATTACAAACAGAGAGAAGATAGTGCGGATTTGACCATTCTATGAATGCGGCATAGTTTAGTGAACGACTATCATAGATATAGTCTGGAAGTATTTTAATATATTTAAAACCATTTTTTAAGTCAAAAGAGAGAACAGTATCTTTTATGTCTCCTTCTACTACTTTGGTTGCATATTCATGTGGAGACAACATATCTGCGTACTCGCAATAGTTGTATAACCTGCCTCCAGCTATTACTCTCTTTAAATTTAATTTCGTAGCTAGTTCCTTTCTAGCATTAAAAAGCATTGTAGCAATCCCTAGTCCACGAAAGTCAGGATGGGTACAAATATCATCCCCATAAAGGCTGTCGCCTTTAGGATCATGGGTTGTGAAGATTCTCCTGTTCCCAACTATATCATACCAAGTATGATCACGATATTCAGGGATTAGTGAAACTATTAAGCTGCTTGCTGAAGCAATTATTCTTCCATTTATTTCTGCGCAAAACTGTCCTTGTTGAAATAGATCAATATGATCTTCAAAAAATGATGGTTCAGATATCATTCCCCCGGCTACATCTGGAAATGATTTTCTCTCTATAGCAACTATTTCATCAACGTCTTTTCTAGAGGCATTTCTGATAACTACTTTGTCAATCTTAGCTTTTGATATTTTTGGTCACTTTCTCCTGCGAAGAATTTTCAAGCTGAGAACTCGTTCATTCAAGTCTATAATATCTCTATGTTCTTGCATGACTTTAATAGACTGTTCGAATTGCTCTTTCGCTTTTTGCACAATAAGATGTGTAATTCTTGCCCAAGTCTGAAATTACGAAGTTCATTATTTAATCTTTCAGCCATTTTTTGGAATTGGCCCATTAAAACTTATCTATATCCCAAATTATTACAATATTGCTATTAGTGGACTCACATTCTAGGTATAATCTTAACATTGTTAGGGCTAGCACCTTCTGAAGCCTTCACTGCCTTCACTAACGGAAATACTATGCGTCTTCCTGTTCGAGTGTATTCCCTCTAACTCTTTTCATCATCCTCTTAATATCTTCTCTATAACTCCCTTCTTCCAGAATGTGAACCTTTAGAAGGAAATTTGTTAGTTTGCCATGATTTCTCATTCGTTTATCCTCACCTCCAATTCTATCCTC
>JAICVW010000494.1 GCA_025935105.1 Nitrososphaeraceae archaeon | reverse complement strand
GAGATCACTTCAATGTCTCTGACGTACCACGGGAGATCTGTCATTTTTGTAAAGAATGGGTTTTTTCCTGAGGCTCTGAAGAAGCCAATAGCCGGATCAATAATTATATCTTCGGTGCGTATACCGGCTTTTCTTGCAATGTCAATGCTTTCATTTAGGGTATTTATAGTTCCAACAAAATGTCCGGAAACCGCACCACTTTGGCCGCCGTATGCACCCACTATAACGTGCGAACCTAAGCGCGATATAGCATCAGCCATTTTCTTGTCGTATTTTAGACCTGAAATGTCATTGATGACATCAATACCCATACTAATAGCCTCCTCTGCTACCTCAGATCTCAGAGTGTCTACAGATATAGGTAGACTACAATCTCGCCTGACAGCTTCAATCGCCATTTTCAGCCTTTTTATTTCCTGTTCTACTGTAATCACAGTTTCAAGATAGGGTGCTGTTGACATTGCACCAACATCCACAATTTCGGCACCTTGGTCTTGCATTTCAGAAGCTGTTAAGGCGATTTCTTGGGCTGTAGTTCTTATTGACTTTTTGTAGAATGATTCTGGGCTAACATTGATAACTCCCATAATCCTCGCTGGAGCTTTTGTTCTAATTTCGAGTTTGCCTATAGTGACCAAAGGATAATTCTAATTGCCCGGAATAAGAAAAGTTTGGAGTTCAATCATAGATTGGCTTCATAAATTGGGACTACTCATTCAATCCAAAATCATCACAATTGAAATTAGAGCCAGTGATGAATTTTAAATAAATCTTCAATCGGTTCATTTTTTATGAGTTTTATCAGGCCAAATGCTTGAGGCACGGAAAGCATAGGTTTATCAAAATGGTCATCAGTAGCTATCCTAGGACAGGCAACTTCTACAAATGCGTCAATGCCTTTGAAGTTTTGAATTCCATCATTGTCAATATTAGTCATTGCAATCAGCTGAACACTCCTTCCCAGATCCTCAAATAGCTTTTTAAGCTTAAGTGCCTCAATCTTTGCAAATTGGCCATCCTTTAGACCAATAATAATACCAATGCGTCTAGCATCTAATGCGTTGTATATTGACAATACTGCCCTCTTCTTGACAAGCTCAGCCTCCTTGTTGATTTGAAAATATTCCCCAAAGTAAGGATCTAGCATATACGTGGGCTTTTCAGTTGACATTGCAATACTTATCGTATGAAATCTACTCTGACCAAGAAAAATATGTGCGTCGACAATTCCACTGATACCAAATGCAGGGTAGAATTCACATCCAAAGACTTGACCATCAGTAAGTTGACCTTTGCCTTTGCCAATGATTACCCTGTACCCATATTGTTCAAAAATGTTTTTCACATTGTGAAGCTGAGTAAGGTGCTGGCTGTCTGTCAACACGGATAATGTTTTGTATTGCTCCTTTTGTAGGGATAATGCACACTTTCTTGCGACTGTGTCGAAGCTTATGTCATCGTAGGCGTTAATCATGATCACTTTCGCTCCAAAGGCTTCTCTAGAGATAGTATGTCCTATGTTAAACAATATGTCTACCCCTAACATGTCAGCTGCATGTGTATTGAGATCACATGAACCCCAACAAGTATCTCCTACTATGTAAGCAGGGATACCGAACTTTTCGGAAATATTATATGCGGCATCCTCGATTTTTGCGATCAGACCGACAGGCCCATTTAGCGCTACTGAATTGGGCCTTCGTGCCTTGATTATTTCACAGATTCTATTTTCATCAATTAGCATCAATTTCGTTCATTCCATTTTAGTAAAATCTTAACGATAAGCATACCTCATTTTAAGGCTTTGATTTCTGAAAGTTAACAATGTAGGCACTACGATGGGCTAAACGCTAACAATTATGGCAGTCGCATACTGAAGCTTTGAAAGAGTTCATCCGATATCAACCAGGGGTTGTCAAGAGGCAGTGGTTCTTTGGACTACAATTACTTCCAATAAAGAGAAGTCTCGAACACAGATCGCAGATGGTTAATGGTCTACTATATTGATGGAATAGGAATTACTTAAAATCTCTGGCATCTTTTCAATTCGTTTATCCATAGGTAAAGAAACCGTTATTCTTTCGCGATTTGGGTCGACTACGAATTTGAATCTTTGTTCCTGAGTGATGGTACGAACTGTATGCTCAAATTCAATAGGGCAAGATTGATTCCTAAGTGATTCAGGTATTCGTGGTTCTAGATACATCCGATTTTCGATCATATTCAATCTCATTCCCAACATCATCTGCTGCATCGCATAGGTATACATACCCACAGACCAAGCCTGAAGGATGCAGGAGTTAAAGGGTTCAGGCCGGTCACCTCGGTATGTTTCAGCAAACATGCCATTCTCAGCATGTATCCGTTGTGCCATGCTTTCAAGATAATATAGTGCCTGTTCTAGCCGATTCATCTTAAGTTCGCTAACAGCTGCCCAACCAGTAACAAGCGGCCAAACTGCCCCGTCATGGTAAAGACTGGGATGATATTTTGGATCTAGGTTACTTAGTGTCCTCACGCCCCAAGCTGTCGTCAGGTCACTTTTCTCAATCCTCGAAAGAACTGATTGGGCTTTGACTTTATCCATAATCAAGTCAGTAAGAATCATTACAAGCACATTTGGTCTTATACTGGGATCCTTGGTACCATCCCTTCTTATGGTGTCATAATAAAAACAGTCCTGACTATTCCAATATTCTCTCTCTACTTTGACCAATAGACGATCCGCTGTTCGATTCCACTGCTCCTCATTATCGCTATCTCCTACGATACTTGCTAGCTTGCCTCCAATTCTCAGGCTCTCATAGAATAGGGCTTGGACATCATTTGCGCTTTTTCTCCTGTCTATATGATCCATCCATGTTGAATCTTGCAAGGGTAACTTTTCAGCAATGCCTGTAAATCCATTTTCGACTAATCCATCTCCATCTATGTCCTTCAATAATCCCCAATTCACGAGGTTAACTACTCGTTTCCATCTATTTCTTAGGTAGGAGACGTCACCTGTTGCCAGCACGTATTCATATATTGCCCAGGGAAACAAAAATGTAGAATCAGCAGATCCAAAAGTGCTGTTGTGCAAGAATGATTTACCACTAATTATCATGGGTAATTCTCCTTTCATTGCAAATCTTGTTGTCTTCTTTGCCTGATGAAGAAGAAAATTCTCAATTACTGCGATAGTGAAGACATAATCTCCAATCGCAATGTAACCTCTCAAAGACCACCCTGTATCTC
>JAICVW010000199.1 GCA_025935105.1 Nitrososphaeraceae archaeon | reverse complement strand
CATGAAAAATTCCTAGGCGCTGCATTTGCCATAGTTTTCGTCATGTTAACTTGGCTCTCAACCCAAACTCTGGTCTATGTGCTTCTTCATCTTTTTGGTATCATCGTCAGTACAATTGCAGGAGCCATGATATTGAAAGTAACCATTGCCATAAAAGGTATGGAAAAACATGTGTTAAAGATTGTGAATGCGTTGCAAGTAGATGATATTGTGGCGGCACGGCGCAACCTATCTTTGATAGTGAGAAGGGATACACTCGGACTTGATAGACAGTTTATTTTGTCTGCTACAATAGAATGTATAGGGGAGAGCACGGTTGACGGTATAATAGGCCCGTTGTTCTTCTATTCAATATTAGGCCCGGCTGGTTCTTTTGCATACAGAATAATTAATACGCTTGATTCAATGTTAGGTTATACTACCCACTACTACCAGAATATTGGCTGGATGTCAGCTTGGCTTGACACTGCCGTTAACTACGTTCCAGCCAGAATCACATCCTATTTGATCGTCGTCTCCTCCCTAATCTCAAGAGCCGATTGGAAGCAGTCTATCAAAATTTTATGTAAAGATCACAAAAATACTGTGAGCCACAACGCAGGATATCCGATGGCAGCTATGGCTGGAGCTCTTCGGATTAAACTTGAAAAGATTGATCATTACTCTCTAGGTGAAAATAGTGAACCTCTGTCTATTGAGAAATGTTGGATGGCTCTTTTCATAATGAAGGTGACGACTGTACTTTTCCTAATCGTTCTGTCTATTCCAGTGATATTGATTTTGTACATGATTGGTTGGTGGAAATTCATATTTGGGATTTAAGCCCTTCCAAGCGGTATTATCTTTCTTGACGATAATACCCACCTCGATTGATTCAAAATCGTTCAATTTAAAATATATTGCAGACTCTATGTACATTTTTCCTCTGGTTGGTGCAGTAATAGGAACTTTAGTAGGGATACTCGCCTGCCTACTTTCACCGTCTGTAACTTCATTTCTTTTGGGGGTGCTAACAACTGCGGTGCTAGTTGTGATAACCGGGGGAAATCACACAGATGCACTGGCTGATTTTGCAGATGGGCTAATGACAAAAGGAGGCAGAGAGGCAAAACATCGCACTATGCATGAGCCCTCTGTAGGATCTGCTGGAACTGTATCTATCGTCCTTTATGTGGCAGGGATGGTAGCAACTCTATCCAATTTCCATACTGATACCACCAAACTGCTGACTAGCATTATCCTTGCAGAAGCAAGTGCCAAATATGTGATGGTATTGCAGGCTCACCTCGGTACCTCTGCTTGGGTTGGATTCAGTTCTCCTTTTAGTGAGAGCATGAAAGATCGGAGAAAATTCTTGGCCTCCACAGCCATCATGATTCTTATTCTATTTATTACAGGTGTGGGATACGTTGGAATTATGTCCCTGACTGTCTCCTTAGTTGTCGGAATAGTGCTTCTATATATTTCCAAAAAGAGCTTTGGAGGTATTACGGGAGATGTTATGGGTGCATCTAATGAACTTGCAAGGCTTTCATCTTTAGTAATTTTGTCTTCTGGAACTATTTGATGAGATCGTGCTGATAGCTGTTCTGATGTGCGGGGGTAAAGGTACCAGAATGTATGATGCTACCGGAGTTGAAAAGCCGCTGCAAAAGGTTAAGGAGAGTACTATGATTGAGAGAGTGCTGCACGCAATCTTCTGCTCACGTATGTTCGAAAAAGTAGTAGCTATCACTAGCGTTAACACACCAATGACCACTTCATTTATCCATAATCTTGCTTACACTCGTACCGAAATGATAGAAGTCATGGAAACTGCTGGACGCGGTTTTTCGCAAGATCTTTCTGCTGTAGTATCGTGCTTCAAACCAGCCCGAGTCTTCATAGTTCCTGTAGATCTTCCACTTCTAAATGCGAAAACCGTTCAATGCATAATCGCAAAATGCCCTACCAACAGACCTTGTGTATCAATATTGCTAGAAAAGTCCTTCGTAGAAAAGCTTGGAATAACGGCCAGCGTGATAGTTCGTTCGCTAGGTAGCACGCTTTACTGTCACTCCGGTATCTCTGTTATTGATACTTCTAAACTTGAAGTAGGTTTTAGCTTGATAGAGCATTATATTGTAATGAATGAGATCGAAATAGCATTTAACGTTAATACAAAAAGAGAATTGGAACTATCAGAGCACATGATCGATGAGAGAGGGGCCTAATCAAGAATTTTTAGGACCTTTGCATTAATATTCGCTTTTCCTCCAGTTTTTCTTGCTAGTGAATGGCCGCAAGCCTTGCAATCGACATCTTTTGTAGTATATGTGAAGATAACTCTTTTCTCCCCACATTCATTACACTGAACAGAAACAAAATTACTACGTGGTTTTGGAATCATTATAGTTCTCTTAGACATAGAACTCACAGTTTTATGGCTGTATTTCGAGCTTTCGGATGCGAATGCCCGCCTTCATTGTCTGCTTGTGACAGGTCTTGCAAGTATACTTGAGGGTAATCTTCTTTGTCGTCTTTGCAGTTCTTTTAAGTTCAGGAAATTTCTGTCCTCCATACCCTCGCTTGTCCTCGGCGTGTCTACGTGCACCTTGGGCACTTGTTCTGTCCTTCCCCTTTTTATATATGGAGGCTGACTGAACCGTGTGGGTCTTGCATTTAGAACAGAATTTTTTCTGCTCCTTTTGCATCTTCATTCTATAGACTTTTATTCTGGGGTAATTTAAGGAAAGCGTCCAATGGACCAAATATAGCCTTGCAAGAGCAATTATTGACAGTACACCGGGCTGATCGTTTGACCGTTTTGAAATTGCGGGACCGCTAAAATACCCTGAAGTTGATCTGCCAAGGTAAGTGTGCCTATCTGGGTGATTGAAACTAGACTTTAATTATTGGGAGGGATCCATCCCATACCTTCTATTACTCTAGGATCACCATCATAAAACACAGTAAAAGTGATCTGTTAATTTAGACATAATTCAGCTGATATACTTGTGGAATAGTAAAATATTGGTCAGAAATTAAAATAAAACATTTAGATGGAACAGACAAAAAGTGTGCAATTTGATGTCAGAGAAATATCAGAAGCAGATTTAAAAAAAGGTTTTTTTGAAACTTTAGGGAATTTGGCTGAAATCGGAATGATAAAGAATGATCAAGAAACGGCAAAGAAAATCCTTCAGCAATTGATGTCATCTCCGTTCTACAAGATCTTCGTGGCGGCTAAACCAGACGGAGAAATTATTGGCTCTAATACTTTGTTAATCGAACAAAAATTCATACACAATGGAGGTAAGGTTGGTCATATTGAAGATGTTGTTACAAAAAGCGGGTATGAAGGGTTGGGTGTCGGCCGAGCATTAGTAGCCAAAGCCTTGGCTTTTGCTGCAGAAATGAAATGCTATAAAGTAATTCTAGATTGCTCAGAAGAGAATGTGCAATTTTATAGGAAAATGGGATTCAAGGAACATGGCCTTTCAATGAGGCGTGACCTGTCCTGATTGGAGACGTGTAATGGCGAGAGAATTACCAGTCTTGCATTCAAAATATTTACTTAAAATCTGATTTCTCCAGAATAAGTTGATCTAACTATCCCTACATCTATCCGTCTGTCTAGATGTCCATATGCTCATATAGATATATGATTTTATTTTTTTAAAGTAGTTCTATTCTAATGTATGTTTGAATTCTGTAAGTGAACTTGAGTCTGTAGTAAACGAATTTTGAGAATAAACAATATAGCAATGCAACGGAAATTAGCGGTAGTAGTGACTTCTAGACTTTCATGGAGTAAGCTTGGCAGGAGTGCAGAGATAGAGGTTGCAATCCTTTTAGCACTTTTTGGATGGGATGTTAGGTTATCGCCGGGAAGTAGAGGGCCGGCCGATTTATGTGCTCAGAGAAAATCAGACAAATGGTTAATACAGGTAAAATCAAGCGGAAATTTCGGAAGACTAAAAGGCTTAGAGCTAAAGCAATTAAGAGACCTAGCCAAAAGAACAGATGGTCTTCCGGTTGTAGCATTGGTGCAACCTCGAGTGTCCGCGGAAAAAGAAAAAATGATTCATGTCGATGCCACCAAGAAAGTTACTGCTAAAGATTTTAGAAAGGTCGAGGATACTGCAAGGTCGTCATCATCGCTTGGGATATTTTTCCATTCCCTTGTGGATTGGACAATTAAGCAGCCGTTTTGATGTGATAATCTAAATCCTACACAGGCCTAATAGACAACAGCATTAACTAGTTGTACAAATTGGTGTTACTATACTTATGCGTGAACTAATTATCATCGAAGGACATGCAGATAGTCGAGATTACTTGCCAAGATAAACAAAGCATGTTGCAATATCTTTGCATTTTTAGTTATCCACAAAGTATTTTACACGTTCTTTTTTGAATTCCCGTAAGCTGAACAATATTTTGTATTCTTTAATACCGATGCTATCAGACATATGATCAGCCATTTCCTCTGCAGATTTGATAGCGCGTGCATGGATCATGCTAAATAGATTGAATGGCCAGTCGGGATAAACCGGCCTTTGATAACAATGACTCACCTGAGGGAAGGCAGCTAACCTGTAACCTATCTCATCGATATCTGAATTTGGGACTTTCCATACCACCATCCCATTGGCAGAGAAACCTGCATCTCGATGACGCAAAATTGCTGCAAATCTTCTCATCACACCTAGTTTCTCGTACTCTCTTGCCTTTGCAAAAAGTTGAGATGTAGTTATCCCCAAGTTCCTAGCCATGTCTTTAAAGGGTTCTTGTACTATCTTCAGGTCCTTTTGGAGCTCTCGTATAAAATCTTTATCCCGATTGTTTAGAGAAAATTTTTGCATATTCAAGGCCTTCACTTTATCAGTTGGAGTTGGGGTTTTGTTGTCTTCATTGACCATGTCGAGCTTAACCCCTATTTTGAAGACCTTCAGTGTCGGAAGAACACGATATTTTTTGACACCTTCTATCGAAGCAAATCTTTCTAATTCTGTTTTTATATCGGAATCAGGTGGGACAGCAAGGGTAAACCACAGATTAAATTCGTGATTTCTCTCGTAATTGTGGCTAACGCCTGGATGTTTGTTAATCTCTTGAGCGACATGATCAAGTTTATCAACTTTTGCCTCAAGGGCAACTAGAGCGCTTTTATAACCAAGTCGTCTTGTATCAAAAATCGCATTGATCTGTCTAATTAAGCCGATCTGGCTCAAGCGTGCTATTCTTCTCATAACTTCTTCTTCAGAAATATTATGCTGAGTTGAAATTTCATAAAATGGTCTATCGGTCAAGGGGAAGACCCACTGAATTTCGTTCAAAAGCTGCTTGTCTACCGAATCGATTTGATGTGTCTGAGCTTGCTTTGGTACCAAAAGTAGTCGTTTTGCTTGTTCATCTATTAAAAACCTATCCTCTTATGCGTGCAAGAACACACATACACTTCGGTATAGTAAACA
This sequence comes from Nitrososphaeraceae archaeon, assembly GCA_025935105.1. Lineage (GTDB taxonomy): Archaea > Thermoproteota > Nitrososphaeria > Nitrososphaerales > Nitrososphaeraceae > Nitrosopolaris. Next base: position 397 of record JAICVW010000199.1, on the reverse strand, counting down.
GACAATTGTTTAAAACTACTCAATCTCGAATTCATACGACAGCTTTGATTCCAAAATTGTTATCATAGATTTTTCTGATTTCAGATATCTCTTTCTCAGCAAGATAATTTCCGTCTGACATAGCAGCAAATGTTTCCAACTCTTCTATATCCGATATGGTTGGGAGTATCACTGATACCTCTTTTTGGGACAAAATAAATTTTATTGCGAGCTGCGCCATATCCCAATCGTGAACGTCAGCGAATGGTCGAATTTTTTCGACTTTTTGCAACGCCTCGACAATCCATTCTTTCTTTCTAGTACTCCTATGATCATTTTTGTCAAACACCGTTTTCTCACTTACCTTGCCAGTCAAGACACCGGAAGCGTCAGGGACCCTTACCAGAATACCTACTTG
>JAICVW010000033.1 GCA_025935105.1 Nitrososphaeraceae archaeon | reverse complement strand
ATTCGTTGCAGTTATTCAAGAGGGCCTTGAAAGGGGTCTAGTAATAGGAACAACTACTCTGCTTGTAGAGCCTAAATTCATCTTCGGTGGAGCCAGAGTAGGACACATTGAAGATGTGGCAGTAAGGGCTGGTTATCAGAGGAAGGGTATTGGATTCAAGCTTGTAAATCATGCTACTAAACAAGCAGTGACAATGCGGTGTGTAAGAACAGTATTGGATTGTTCTGACGAGAATGTTCCATTCTATAAAAAGATTGGTTATTCATATCACGGCAACACCATGAAAATTGAACATGCAATAAAGTGAATAATATTTTGATATGAAATTTCCTCGAAATCTCTAACTTTCGATAGTCATTTATACTGAAAACTAAGCTAGCAGTTATGAAGTACTAGAAAAATTCGATATTTTTATCTGTTTATTTGGAATAAGTCCCTATACTGCTAATTGAGCTATTGCTAATAATATGGTAGATATGGGTTTCCTTTAACATTATCAAGCATGGAACTTGAACATAAAAGAACATAAAAGTTTATAGATATTCGTACCAAATTACAATTGCATATCGCAGGGTATTTGTAGTTGGGATCAATTAATGACTACACTGATGTAGCACATAAGGTAAAAACAGAAAATTGTAATCACGAGTTGTCTGCTAGCGTAGTTATTCCCTTTCACGAAGGATATGACATTCTTGCAAGAACTATTAAGAGCCTGACTCAACAGACCTATCCAAAGGATCGATTTGAGGTCATTATAGCCGCAGATGCCAACCATGCCGACGCAAGATTGATCGCAGAGCAAGTCAAAAAAGTGATCGACATAAAAATGGTGACACTCTCTAGCACTGGCTTTGGACCATCTAGTCCTAGAAACGCTGGAATACATGCTTCTCGAGGTGATGTTATCATCTCTCTTGACTCTGATATGATATGTCCCCCAAGCTTTTTAGAGTCACACATGGTGTGGTTTCATAGCTCCTCTAAAATTGCAACAATTGGACTTAGAAAATTTATAGAAGCTAGCAAAGTCGAACTTTCAGACATTACACCTGACTTCCGCACGATCTCATCACTGCCAGAGATCCAAAGTATTTCAAATAATGCTGTATGTTCTCGCAGAGACAAAAGGATTCCAGAACTTAAGCAGTTAAAGATGCACCCGTTCCCAAGCAATTGTTTTCATGGAGGAAATGTAGCATATTGGCGCGATGATGCGTTGGATATTGGATTATGGGATAAAGAATTTAATGGAAATTATGGCTATGAGGACATTGAATTCGGACAGCGTCTGTTCGAAAAAGGCAGGAAGATGGTTTTCGAGAGCAATACCACAACATATCATCAGGAGAGTAATTTCGTTTCACCTTATGAACGCAAAAAGGGACTTTCTATAAATAGAATAAAATTGTACAAACGCTATCCTGCGCTTGGAAGGTTCAGAAGGGATACTCTAGGATTATCCTGACTAGCGTCATCTGACTTTGGTCAACATTAAACCTATCCACATAAGGCTATCAGTTGAAATATTTGATATTAATTGTGAGGACAACTGGGCTTTCAAATATCACATCCGTACTGATATTAAGTGTTCAATTCTACATCAGAAAAGTGAATACAGGATAATTTCATCCCTAGTAATCAAAAGCCAAAGGAATTAATGCATGAATTATTCTGGCTTCACATCGGTTGGTCTATCTACTTACATACTGGCATCAATGGTTAGAAATAACAAAACGAGGATCTACAATATTGTTAAAATAAGATATATAACAAATGCACAAGAGACTTCTAATTGTAAGCCATTGGTATGGAGAACATATCACTAGGTGACAAGTAATACTACATATCGATTATTTGCATGCAAGTCCGTAGAGCCCTAATTTCGTACTCAATATCAAAATTGATTGATGAAGTTAGACGCGGCAAAAAAGACTAAACACCTGTGGAATGAAGAACTTGCGTTGTAGCGGCAATCGAACAATTCACTACATGTATCATCTTTGTTGTAACTGCTCTTCAAGTGATTGATCAAATAATTATCTTCGATTTTTAGGTATCTGCTGTATTTATTATATAATTAGAATCTGCGTCTTATCTGTGGTGACCAAAACAAACGAGTGAGGGTCATTGAACCTTCCTGTATAGGTGGTCGGCAAGGTTATTATTCATTTCAGACAATCTTTGAATCTGGGCCAGGTAATCTAGCTCGATATTCTCAATAACCCGAATTATGAAGTTTGACAAAGAATAATACAAGCGTCATTCAATGGGTAATTCATACTTATGATGTGGACCACTCAATTTTAGTGCCAAGAATAAGTAAATGCCTGCGATAATTACATCAACCATTTACTTTATTATGTAGCTATGATACGTGATAGTAGAAATTGTCTACAATAGTTCATTTTGAAATACCATCAGACGACATTGAAAGGGCAAAGAGGTTTTATAGTGGCTTATTTGGTTGGAAAATTGAAAAGTTCCATACTACTAACGAGAGTCAACTACTTCTGCAGCTAGTGGTCAACCAATTGATTATTGGATTGTGTCAACAGTAGATGATAAAGGAAACAAAGCATTAGGTGGAGGACTAATGAAAAGACAAATGCCGGAACAGCAAATTACTAATTATATCAATGTGACATCAGTGGACAGCTATTCATCTAAAGTAAGAGATCTTGGAGTCCTAAGCATGCAGTACCGGGTATGGGTTTTTTGTGCTATGTCAAGATACAGAAAAGAACAACTTCGCCATTTGGGAATCTGATTCGAGTGCAGAGTAATAATAATATTGTTCACTCGTAAGAAGTAAAACAGTATACTCTCGACTATAACAACAGACAGAGAGATCCATTGGATGACAAAGAATTTAAGGAAGTATGGGAATGCCCTATCAAATTCATAAAAAAGAGAAAAAAGAGCGCCTATTGGACAACCAATTAGTAGGGATAAAATTATAAAAGATGTGATGGAAGTAGTTTATAATGGTAAATCTAAAATCATTATGGATACTCTTTGTTGTTGTAGCTATGACCTTGGCACTTACTGCAATGCCTGCATTAACGGGAGCAGCCTTGGCTGCAAAGAAAAGTAGTAGCAGTGGCACCAGTGGTAGCAGCACAAAGACTTCCAGCAAAACTACCACACCTATTCACATAAGAGGAGTGAAGGTTTTCCGGGTTCATACTGTTCCATCAAAAGTGGGTATAGGTAGCACATTCAATCTTCGAGGAACCGTGTTTAACAACTCTACAGCGACAATTACATTTGATAATGGAACTTGCGTTGCCCCTCTATCGATCACCTTTAATAAGAATGTCATGACTGAACCTCAGACGGTATCTGCGGCATGTAAATCTCAAACAGTCACGCTAAAGCCTGGAGAACAATCACCTATCTTGAGTCCAGATTTATCAGGTAAAATATTTAGAGCAACTGCTCCTGGAGCGACTAACGCAACACTGGTCTTCAAGTATAAAGCTGTAACACCGACAGGCAAGTCACATATAAGCGACAGTATTTCTAGAACGTATGCGTTTAATATCCTTTCTACTGGCAGCAAACCTGCTAGCGCACCTCAAAGCAGCCCTCTAGCTTTACATTAGTGCGACGTTCATGAATATTCATTGTGATAAACTGTCAGCTGATCTAACATAAGTTCAACCCTTCAGACCTTAAGCGCATTGATAGCAGTAACAAGCTTCAGTGCGACTTAACTATATTTTTCAATACAGAGCGTAAGCACGTAGAAAGAATAACCAAATGGTTATCACAGCAATCACAAGTGTGCAAGACGAAAATCTAAATTTTTTGTACTAAGGTCTTATCGTGCTTACAGAAATGCACTTGACTTTAACAATTCTCTGAGACCAAGCAGCAAACTATGTTATAGAACTCTACTAACAAGAGCAATAATGCATGACTTTATACATCTTGGAAGTAATTTCAGATGTTAATGGTTAGTGTGCTCAAGACTAACTCAGATCGGCTAAAGCTGATCGTTGAAATTATTGAGATTACGAAGAAGGTTAGTAGGTATTTACCTATTATTATATTTGTATATGCAGGTTTGACTCTTGTGTTCGCAATAATAAACATTTTAGAGCGTAACATAATATCAGGAATAATCCTTTGTTTGTTAGCAGGCTTCGGATTGCAGCTTACAATAAAAATAGTTCTAGTGAGAATGAGATGGAACCGGGATTTACGAGACACAAGAAATAATCGCGGATTAGAAGGTAGACAAAAATATTATCGTCTGCTCAAAATTTGGAGTTAACTATTTGTTTTTACATTCGTTGATGGGAAGATTCGAATCTGCACCGGGATTTATGATTGACCGAGTTTAGCTAAAGGATTCTTGGTCATAACAAATTATAGGTACTAAAGCTATCTATCTATCTTCAATATAGAGAAGTCAGCACATCTATCTTATTTGTGAGATCCTCGAACATGGATGGTCGCATTATATAATTGCCTATTGAGTGCCACTGTGGCTGGTGGCCTCTTACGAGAAGGCCAGACACAATATTTGGTCTACTTATGTTACATCTATACTCTGCATATACCGATGAAATCTCAATGCTATGGCTGACCAATTATGCCCATCCAACGAAACTTGTCGTTTGAGCAATATTCGGTAGAACAATCAAGATAGCTTGATAAGTTTTGTTGAAATTGTGTTGTTGGATAATAATTTTTATAACTATCGTAGATATACTTAATTATGTATGGAGTAGCCTGGACCCATCTAAGCAGCGTTACCAACTTAGCTAGGCATTTAATTTTGAATAAACTAATGCCGATTAAAAACCGGGAAGTACAAGCCATAGCTCCCACGCCATAAGGACTAAGTACCACTATAGTTGGTTTCCTTCGTTTCTAGTAAGCATGCTCCAGATTTTTGTGCTGCCTAAGCTTTCTCCCAGTTTCAAACCTTATTCCGCAAACGCCACAAACTCTTAGCCGTCGGTCCTGTTTCTTAAGCTCCTCAATTTGGGCAATAAATGAATCTGTTGCCATTGTTTATCATCTACCTAACCTTTTATTGCTAATATGTACAGAAACACAACTATGGCACATGGTTTGAACTCCAAAACAAACAAAAAGCTTTATACCGCCTCCAAAATGTAAAACACATGCTACCACAACAGACCGTCATTGAAACGGTGTTATTGCCCTATTATATCATGAATAACCTTAGTGGCAGGGAGGGAGTGGTATAAAACACATGCTACCACAACAGACCGTCGAGACTGGCCGCGTATTAAAATTCATCTCACGGGTGGGCCTACAATCTAAGAAAACTGCAAGAGAGTATAGAATAAGATTAGGTACATTCGAAGACTCTGAAATTACAATATGGCCTGGACATAGAACAATTCTTTGATAAACTGGAGCAAAAAGAGTTTGACGTAATAATCAGCGACCAGAAGTGAAAGAGAGTGCAAGAATCCGTAATAAGCTAAGGCGCATGAACGCAAAAGTTGGGAAATGTCGTGAATGTACACTAGAAAAGAAAATCTATCTTCTTGTTGGATTGTGTAGATTCTGTTATGATAACCAAAGATACGGCGGCAGAGAAAGTGTTAGAAGAATGAGTCGATGGTATGATACTAATAGCAAGAAACAACAGGCTGGGGGTGAACAGGGTGTGTGGATATACTAAGAGCAAACCAGCCTGTGAGCCCCGTTATTTGCATACAACCGAGAATTCATATTGGACGACATAGCAGATAACGGTCTATTACATGTATCCTTATCATTTATAAATAAAAAAGGTGATTTTATTTGGTTTGTCTTTTCGCCTTTTAACATATTCTTGATTTCTGACTCTGTTAACGGCTGTTATGGCTTCGCAAATGATTGGTTTGGTTCTCCTGAATCATTTAAGTGGTTGTCCAACAAGAGCTGAAAACTGAATCCATACCACACTAACAGATAGAATGATGCATCTGGCGGTTCTCTAAGAAGATGGGGTTTGGCGTTTTCAACTAGATATCTATGTTGATTTGTCAAGGATAATTGCTTTAACCCCCCTCTTTCTGTGCCACTTGATAAGAGCGGTGTCTCGCTAAGAGTCAATTTCTTCTTTTACCATTCATTCCATCGCTTCATCCTCTCACGCGTCTGGTAGCTTTCCAGATTTCCTTAACTTCTCTAATTCTACAATCAGTTTTTGAATACCTCTGTCCTCCTCCTGCACTACGAACTTTAAGCTTTCATCAACTTCATCTTGTCATCAAGCTGTAATAATCCTTTTACTCCTTTAAGTTGTGACTCCTTAATTTCTTCCCACTTTGGAGTATATACTTTCTTTGTATATTTTGCAATGTATTCTAAAAACTTAATTATTTTGTCTGGGTAGTAATCCCCTGGTTCTGGTTCTGACACAATCTCTCTATAATCTCTTGGACCCGGAAATTCTGTTTCTAGCTGGTGAACTATATATTTCCAAAATGCTTCAGGTCCAACCTTTTGAATTATAGAATCTAGCTCTATACGCTTTTCTTGCAAATATTGATCATCTACATCTCTAAACAATTTAGGATTTGGCGTATACTCTTCTCCTACATCCTCTAAATCCAAATCATCATAGCCATTTTCATGAAACCATTTGATGACTTCTTGAGTAATACCAATTCTCTTGATATTAATGTGCATTTTTTCATTAGCCCTACGCCACATATTAACTCCGTCAATATCATAATCAGTCAGAACACAAACGTTGATACGGCCAGCGTCATGGGCCGTTCTCATTAAATCTGTTACATAATCTACAAAGTGTCCAGCAGTAGCAACTAATGCGATACGATACTTTTGGGCAGCATCAAGTAATACATCTGTGATACCTTCTTCTTCGACAATAATCATATCCGTTACTTTTATTCTGGCAAGTTCCTCTTTATTATCAAAGCTAACGGGGTAAACTTGGCCGTTGACGTATAACATGGCCCTTGCTTTTGCAACAATCCCTAAAGACTCCCTTGTCACGCTCCCGTCAGACCACAATTCCTTTATGACTTATACTGCTTGTAAAGCCCTTTCTAACAGTATTCCAATCATATACTTCTCGTCCTTGACTATCAGCAATCTTACTTCTTGGTTTGAATCCTGCAGCTATCATCCTAGGTCTTTCTCTATATCAGCAACCCGATTGTGTAAGCCTGTCCTTAACCGGCTGAACCCTGCCATTCAGCACATGGTGTTTGTAGATTTAGGAGTAGTATAGACGCCTTTCTTCTCTGAGAGAAATATTTGTGTGTCGAAAATCCACACTCTGCCATTAAATCATGCATGCCTTCGGCGTGGATATATTCGCCAGCTTTATTGTTCCAGTAATAATCTCCATTCTCAAAGTATGACATTCCGCCATCTAAGGATGGGTTCCGTTGATGTAGCCTATAAATTCTAGTTTACCAGCATCATTATCTGAAGTTAAATCGCTTAACGGCGCAATAGCTACCTCAATCCAGTAGTAAAACGACCTTTCATTGATACTAACTTCATTGTCAGGGGCATTTTGTGGTGGAAAACTATAATGTCCAACTGCTACCTTAGCATATGCATTTTCCAAATTAATTCCATTTTTCTTATATTTTGCTAACTGATCTACAAGTTGTTTTTCTCTGTCCTTTATTTTAAATGGTAGAATAAGAGATTCTGGCTCCATTCCTTTTCTTGAAGCAGTAAATAGCTCCTCAATTTGCTTATTCTTATATGCTATATCCTGGACTAGGACAACACTATACCTCTTTGACAAACATTTGACTTCTCTGAATGTATCTAGTGCATTTGGAATAGTGATTGATTTGTCCACAATACTATTTATATAATCTCAATTCTGAGAAGGTTGAGCGCCATACACTATCCAAATTAAAATATCGGTGTTGGGCCATCTTCTTTTTTAGTCATCCTCCTCCGTGATATGACGTATATCATATCGCAAATCTAAGAAGAACTTAATGTCTGCTTTTGGAATTTTATACCAGCTATAGTATTGGTATAGTTTGCCAAATAATGGTACTGGATCACTATCATCACCATTGCAATTAACTCTAGACACAGGTAAGCTGCATTCTACTTCTGTATAGTCTATAGCATCGGATTTTACCTGCATATTTTATAACTGACTTTGGAATACCTCTATATCTATCGTAATAGACATAGACCTTGTATTCAATGCCATTAAACCTACAAATTAATGGCTCCTCCCACTGAATGTTATCATCTTCATCGTCGATATAGTTGTTGCCTATACTACTATGGACAATGTTATTCCAACTGGCGTATCCCATACCCCCATGTCTTTTCAAGTAATCACCTAGAGAACCGGTGGTCATTCTATGTTGGTATCTTTTGGTACTCACCAAGGTCGTGATGGAATCATCTGGTATGTGGTATAATTTTTATGAATCCCTAACCAAAAGACAACTTGATGTATGATTATCCAGTCCAGCCCAGCCAAGACAAGAGCTATTGCATCAGCTAAAATAAAGGCCGACAAACTTGACGCGATTAAACTAGCTGATCTATTGAGGGGCGGATAAATAGCAGAGTGTTATGTACCAAATACAAGGTCACGGATCTTCGTGAGCTTGTTCGACATAGAGCTGCGTTAGTGAGAACGAGGACTAAACTCAAGAACAAGATTCATAGTGTTATAGTTATGAATGGTATCTCTATATCCTATGCTGGTGCCCATACTTTTACCAAAGGATATGTTGAGAAACTAAAAGAACTCACTCACAACAGAATTGATGGATATCTTCGCTTAATAGAATCATTAAACGATGAAATTAATAATGTCTCCAAGAAAATACTACTTCTTGCTCAAGAAGATGAAATGGCTAAATTATTAATGACAATTCCTGGTATTGGTCATGCGACAAAGCATATCTGCGTATAGGACATAGAAGATGGAATCCCATCTTGATGTTTGAGTTGTACAGAAAATGATCATTACACCCTGGATCAGCAATCATGTAATCTGCTTTCGTTGTGATTTCAGACGAAAGAAAAGGTCTGAAAAGATGAGGGTGAGGTAAGATCAGGGTAAACATGATTATCTGATATGTTGGCTAGTTACATCTGCAATAGGAGGTACAATTAGCGAGTCGGTGATACATATTATATGCAACTTGTATCCACATATCCAGCCTCTATTACGACTAAAGCCCCAACCTGCACCAGATCTTGAAACTATACCTTTTTCTTTCGTCAATTTCTACTAGCGATGTTAAGGTCAGTTCAGTATTCTTGTCTAATGAGCCATACTTCGTTTCTTGTTTATGATCGATATAAATGGGAACAACAAAGTTTTAAAAACTAAAGAGTTCTATGAGTCTAATATATTCCGTCCCATTGGAGAAGGGATATTCCAATGTTCAATTAAGACCCACTCACATAGACTAGCAGCATTTAAATTTGATTCGTAAAATTCAATGCTATGGACATTATGAACAGGTGTATCTCTGTCCGGTTAAAGTATTGGAGTAGAGAGCAACGTTACATAAAGTAATATAAACAGACGACGGGATTAATCGATCAATCTATAGTCTCCTTTCGAACTTGGTCGAGTGAACAGAAAGGAAGAGGAAATTGATGTCCTGGGAGACTATTCTTGTTCTAGCAGATCGATCAGTAAAGCAATCAGAACAAGCAAAAACGGTGACGCATTTACCCCCTATGTTAGGTGACTAAGAGGATAAAAGTGGACAAAACCATGAAGATAAATTTGATATAAAATGTGAAGCATTCGCCCCAATATTATCTCTCAAGGGGAACAAAAGGAGGACATGTGATGACGAGACTTTTGTACGCAATGTGGGGCATCTAGCACTAGCTACTAAGCTACGAGGAGGACAAAAAGGACAAAACCATAGAGAGACCTGAAGATCACTGTCCACAGCACAAGCCTATTAATCAATACAGGATCGACTCAATACGTGATATTCATTTCGGGCTTATGGTTGTACTGCTCTATTAAAATAAGTTATAGCATCGTTAAGTTATACCTTCAATATCTAAATCTTGCAAACGTCTTAGTTTCAGCATAGCAATAATCATTATTTTTTAATGGGGACAGGCAGAATAGGAGTGTTTTAGTGCTATGCTATTCTTAGCCACTCTTTGTCATTGTCGTGTTGCCAGCTGATGATTGCATGTTTTGACCTTTTCGAATACCAAAAAGCTAAAGAACAATGGCTGCTTTGGTCCCGGTCATTGGTAGTGGCAGTTTGATTGAGTAACTAAACTGTGGTGGACTCTCGTTGATACATCACTTGACAAGGGTGTAAATGATTGTGCTTTGTCTGGAGTCAATGTTCCCACTCCGGGTAGTGCAGTCCCACTTGGAATGTTTATTGCAAACAATAATACCATTGTTGGACTAATTGCAATATCTTTCTATAGTAAGCATTTTTATCCATTACATGTGCAACCATGACATGGGTAAATACATCTTTTGCAACTACGTATGTATTATTCCCTTTGGTTATGTCAGTTACTTGTGCATGGCCATATAGAAATGCAATATCAAATAGCTGTGGTACATCTGATGTGTATCTATATGCGATGCACCATGTTGATCTGATTAATTTACAAGCTTTGTAAATCCTGCTTGTCTTGTGGGCTTGGCTGCATCACTACTATTCCATTCCAGTTTGTGTCTGTCAATGTGATTTTGTATATGTGGCCTTTAATTTGTTCAGGTCCGTATGTAACAGGTGAGGTGTAAGCGGTCTCATATGCAATCATATGGTCCTTATTTCCTTGTTCAAAGGTTCCTGTTTGATTCAATACCAGCGGATACTCCACACGTTACTGCATTGGCACATGTGAACATGTTTGTAAATGGAAACAATCCTTTGGACCAAATCCGTTACTCAGACCTGCAGCTGATTCAAAAAGTGTTTCGGTTCCAATGGCTTTCAATACTGCCCGCTGGTGTTTGGTTGGGGGGTATGGGTGACGACGACATCATCGATAAAAGCGTCAGCACAAGCCACCGTGACAGGATCCATGAACTAGTACGATGGTTGCCATTTCTCAAGCGGAGTGATTTGCAATTAATTGATGGATAGCCATCACATCTTTCTTTCTACTATTTATCTTTGATTAAAGCTGTCGTTAAATCTATCTATTATTTCTATTTTAAGTTACTCAATAATATGTGTATCTGTACCATCAATATAGCATCAAAATTTGTTATTTCTCCGAGTCGCATGTTCCAATATCACGAAAAACATTCTAGAAATACCCGAGATTTCAGAATTAGACTGATCCTTCACATACGAGGCGACACGACGTATCACACTATGCCCCGGTTTCTGTTTTCATAATTGTGGTCTAAGCAATCTATTAAATCATTACCATCCACTAGGTGAAGATTCTTATGTCATCAGATGTGTTATTATTTGCGTTGCATGTTATCTAACGCATGAACTGCCTGTTCTACTACATTTGTTATTGTAGCCATTTGTATTCTCTATTCTATCCCACCTCACATCTATCTATGCCTAGATAAATTTACTTGTATTTATCTTGTAAATCACTTCCATACTTCTGAATCAATTTGTGTACCTTCGGATCAATGACAAAACTACAATACGGAGCATTCCTATGACTCTCATAGTAGTTTTTGTGGTACTGTTCTGCAACATAGAATTTCTTAAAAGGAGCAATCTCTGTCACAATTTTATCATTATAAATACCTGAATTTTCTAGATCACTTTTTGACTTCTCTGCAATCTCCTTCTGTTTTTCATCATGATAAAATATAGCGGACCTATATTGAGTACCAATATCATTGCCCTGTCTGTTGAGAGTAGTTGGATCATGAGTATGCCAGAAAACATCGAGGATTTTTTCGTAAGATATAATTTCTGGATCAAATTCTATCTGAATCGACTCCGCATGTCCTGTGTTTCCCATACATACCTGTTCATAAGAAGGATTTTCCACTATTCCTCCCGAATATCCGGGTAGGACGGATTTGACACCTTCAAGTCTTTTGAATATTGCTTCACTACACCAGAAACATCCATTGGCAAGTGTTGCTGTTTGTAAAGTATTACTACTGCTACTATTATTGTTCATTTTTTATTGTTTTAGGCAACTCCTTTGTCTTTGGTATAAAGCGTATAGATAATGAATTGACACAATCCCTTGTATCTTTCTCTGTGAATCCTTCTCCTAGAAATTCGTGTCCTAAATGCCCAGCACAATTTGCACATTCGATTTCAGTTCTTACACCATCAGGATCTGGCACTCGTTTTATTGCATTTGGGTAACCTTCATCAAAGCTTGGCCATCCACAACCAGCATCAAATTTGCTTTTTGATGAAAATAGAGGAGCATTACATCTTCGACAGATGAATGTTCCATCTTCATAAAAATTATCATATTCGCCTGCGAAAGGAGCTTCAGTTGCCTTATTTATAATAACTTTTTCTTCTTGTGAAGTTAGCCTGTTGTAACTCATATTTTATACATAGTATGGCAATATCCATATAATAAACATCCTTAT
>JAICVW010000357.1 GCA_025935105.1 Nitrososphaeraceae archaeon | reverse complement strand
GGTAGCCCAACGTTTTGCTGGAGTCAATGGTACTAACTTTTATACACTAGGGAGCGGTGGCGACGAAAGTAAGAAGCAGTGGTTTATGAGGATCGGTGGATTCAACGAAAACAATTATCTTCAGTCAGACGGGTTCACCGGCACACCCAATTTCTGGAGCTCTACACTTCTTGGTCAGCTTATTCCCTTCAAGCCACAAGCATATGCAGCATTTCAAGGTGGTCAACTCACCAATTTACAGCCAGACTACAGACCTGGAACAATTGCGCTCTATTCAAAAGATATCAAATATCCGGTAGGTCACAATCCTGGTAAGGAGCCTTTGAGCCTGGTATACTCATCACCTAGCTTTCAGAGCAATGACCAAGGATTAGTATTTGCAGTGTTGATTTACAAGATCAATCCCAACTATGTTCCAAAGCCTACTTCAAACCCCTATCACGAAGTTTTTGTGAATACAACACAACCCGCGGTCAATGCAACGCAAAAGTTTCCTTCGTCACTGCCGTCGCATTCAGCTACAACATCCGGACTAGCAGCATCTACACCACACTCTGCACACCTAGCGGTGGTACCGTCAACACCTGCCCAAGTAACCCCTCCAGGCAATACAACAGTTCCCAAGTCTTTAACAATCCCAACTGCACACAAGAACGTTACAGCTTCAAAATAATTTTCAGTTTACTGGCTGACTGACTGTCTGGCCTACTGGCCAATTAGCTACCTGGCTGCATGAATTACGAGTGTCAAGCACTGGCACGCTGGCAATTGAAATAAATAGAGGTTTAAGTATGTCAAAATATGGATTGGCATTGAACACTTGTGCAACGCCTATGCTTGTATTGCTTGCCTACTTGCGAGCATGCTTGCTTTTTTCCTTTCGAGTATACCACACATTACGATTAGAATGATGGATGGATGTTATTACTAGCCTTACTTATCTAGCTGATTCCTGCGTCCTCAAATTTTCTTTTAGAGCCGCGTACATGAAAGGCAGCAAAACTGTGGCCTCTCCGTGGATGGTTGTTTGTTTTGCTTTTTCAGTTACCTTGCCCCAAGATATGGCCTCTGCTACTAGTGCTCCACTCAAGCTGCCATCCCACTCTGAGCCTGACGTAATGTATACTGCGTAATCAAGTCCCCCTCTGAACTGATTCCACCATAATGTATGATGTTTTGAAATACCGCCACCTATCATCAAGGCCCCTGTTTTCATTGCATCGTAAACATAGTCTGACATTTTGGTCTGGTCTCGCATAATGTCAACCTTAAAATCATTGTGGCGTTGTTGAAATAACCATATTTGGCTTCCAACAGCCCCATCTACTATGCCGGGAACGATAACAGAAACATTGTGTTTGTGAGCCCAATAAAGAAAAGAAGATTCATCTAAAGTACTGCCTATAAAATCAATAATTTCGTAAGCTGCATATTCTCGTTTCTCTCGACTGTCATACAAATCTTGCAGACAGGATTGGACTTTTTTTTCTATCACAGAACCATAGCTGGACTCAGGAACCAGTATATTCCCCAGCCTGTGAATCCGTTTTTTTAACAGGGCCGAATCATTCATCCGGAAGTCTCCTGCATAATATGGTTTGTATGTTCTAGCTATATCATGGTCCAAAGCTCCACAGGTCGTTACGATACAATTAAACATGTTATCCTTTATCATGTTCCTTACAATACCACGCATACCTGTGGATATTGTCGCTGCTACAAAAGAGAGGAACTTTGTGCAAGAATTTTCATTTAACATTCTTCTAAGTATGTCCACCCCATATGAAAAATTCGTCGCTTCAAATCCCCCAGAATTCGACATGGCCTCAATAATCGAACTGACCTTTGTAGAGTCCATCAAGTGATCCTTTACTTCATCTCTCAGAACATTATTCTGTGTTTTAGTTTTTGCCTTTGCTGATTCCATAAATGGTATCGGAGCATCCCTCTCTCTATATTCTATTGCACAAGGTTAGGTGTAATATTCTTAAAATAGGCGATATCATTTATTGCGTGATGTGAACAAGAACCATAGCTTCAGAGGAAAAAAAATTGATCCTCCAGATATCTCATCGGGTATGACTATATCTCAATTGATCAATTATTTCGGAAGTACTGGATATAATGCTAGACGTCTTTCTGAGGCTGCCAATATGATGGTAGACATGGTGAAGACAAAATCTACCGTATGCTTGACTTTAGCTGGAGCCATGACTCCTATTGGTTTTGGTAAGACGATTGCTACCATGATACAGAATGGATTTGTCGACTGGATAGTCACTACTGGAGCCAATGTCTATCATGATTTGCATTTTGCCTACGACCTGCCCGTGCGCCAAGGACATTTCGATGTTGATGATGACGTGCTCTACTCAAAAGAGATAGTGAGGATTTATGATGTTTATATAAAGGAAAGGGGAACACTACAGGCTCAAGACCTCATAGTTCAGAGTGATTTGAGACATGTGAATCTGGAAGATAGGGGCTCTTCTCAAACAATCTCTACGGCAGACATATCTTATATCTTGGGGCAAGCTGCCAAGAAAAATTCCAAGTATCCTGACAAATCATTTGTAGTTGCTGCTTACGAAAACCGGGTTCCAGTGTACATGCCAGCTATTGCAGACTCTTCTATTGGCTTGAATATGCTCCCACTGCTGTTTGATGCAAACGATCAGCTTTTCCCAAACGTGGTGTTGGATGTTGCAGAGTCAGCTGCTATACTCTGGAAGAGCAAAAGATCAGGAGGCATAGAACTTGGAGGTGGGGTTCCAAAGAACTTTTTCCAGCAAACAGGTCCTGCTTTATACCAAATATTGAAGATTAAAGAAGGGGGACAGGACTACATTATTCAGTTAACAGATGCACGGTCTGATACTGGTGGCCTTTCAGGTGCAACATTACAAGAGGGAAAGAGTTGGGGCAAAATAAAGACGTCGCATGAAAAGAACGTAATAGTATATGGCGACTCCTCAGTATACTTTCCGTTAATATGTTCGTACGTTCTATCGGAATGTCATCCTAGGCAGTTGAAGAAATTATATTCCCTAAAGGATTCATGGGTAAAAGAAATGAAGTCAATATACAAAGCTAAACGCTGATAGGCTTAAAATAACCCAAACCCCACAATTATATTTCGTTCGTCAATCACATTGAAGATCAAAGGTGGCCCTATGTCGCCATCAAGTGATATATCTTAAAAGCCCCTCTGATTACAGTTGACATTGTAGATATTTGAAGTGATGAGAGACCCTCTCCACTGGGATTAGAATTAATCAGAATTTTGTAATTGAATTATCGTATAAAAGAACGAAAACCGAATTTGTTTGACCATGTTTGCATCTAACTATCGATCAATCCATCTATCTCCACCCATCTATCAATTAGCCTAGCCTAGCCAGACATCCCTGCCCACTTGGCGACATGCTTTTTCCCGACATAAGTGCTCTTGTTTTTCCTAGTTTACCCTATGACCGGCTACGGCAGAGTAGCACTTCATGGATCCTTTTCCTAACTGCGACTGTTTGCTTTTGAGTCCGTTAAATAAGACACAACAGCATTTGTTCGCAATCGCAATCGCTATCGACATTAATTATTTGTCCACACTTGGGGCAAATAGCTAAGGTAGAAGCAGATTTCGGAATTCCGAATGGATGCTTGAGCATTCGACTAGTAGTATATTCGTGCCTCTTCTTTATAATATTTACTCAAATGACGTTCTCTCCATAGATTTTAGTGTCATTTGTGTCTTTCATTCCAATTTGTACATTATATATAGGATATTTTAAAATAACTGTTATCGCGTTGATGCTAACGGTGTGGTCTACTGGCCACGCATATACAAACTAATGTCGGAGCTAATAGAGCGAAAGTTGAATAATGCGTTCAGATTGGTGACCAGCAGCAGCAAAAGCGATATGATTTTACCGAGCTCGAGCGTTCTCGCGACTTGCGCTTTGCAACCAATCGTGCGCTCAAAGAAAGAACAGAGCAGTTGGCAGCGGTAAAAATGCAAGATTCTGGTTATCGCTGACATGTTGATTTCAGCAATTGAAGTTTGACCTGGAAAGCAGCAGTGTTTGGCCTTCGAAAGATCACAGACAGCTTC
>JAICVW010000576.1 GCA_025935105.1 Nitrososphaeraceae archaeon | reverse complement strand
TATGCTACAAGAAGAACCTATTTCATGTTAGCTGTTATGTGGGATGGTGCTGTCGCTCTATTCGTCATTGGTATTGGCAAGGCTTAAATAAAATACTACCCAAACCACGATTGACCTATCTTCCTAATAGGCCTACGAGACAGGTGAGTTTCTTCCAAAATAACACGATTATTTTCTCCTAAAGACATGGGATGAATAATTTCATCGATAGACGTTAAATTTCGTTTGATAGCCGGAACCCATTAATGTCCGGCATTATTAAATTTAATCCGTACTTCGTTGCTCGCTCGTGTCGTCATCTTTTATGAGTAGCCCTTACACAGTCTTGAGACCCTGTGTTAAATGCCATTCTCGGTATCTCTGTCAGAATTTATCTCCATCTTCTTATCCTGAGGAATTATCACATGTTTTTGCAGTACAATATATTTCGTCCAGGAATAAAAAGATATTAGAGTAGAAATATTCCAAATTAGACCTGCACTTGTCTCCCGTCATGCGACATCATTTTCATTTCATTTTTTATCTAGGAATTTTACAACAATCTATACACTAGATAGATGTTAATCTAAGTTAAGGTTACGCACTTTCGTTGCATTTTTGACAACTCCTGAATCTGATCTGATTTACCATCTTGTGGGACAATGCGGCTCGGTATTTGATTACAAAATACCAAAATCTTTTGGTGATATTAACAAGTTACTTAACCTCTCTCTGGCCTCATACAAAAAGATGCTTAATGCCTTCGATTATATATTGCACGGCGATTGCTGCAACGAAAACCGCAAATACCCTGGTGACTATCATTGCACCTCTTCTTCCAATTAGTTTGTAGATATGGTTTACTGACCTTAAGATTAAGTACGTAGCACCTATAACAATGCTTACTGAAAGTAAGGTCACAATCAGTCCATCTGTCTGGAATGAGATAATAACCGATGTTATGGCACCAGGTCCAGCCAACAAGGGAAATGCTAAAGGTACAATTCCGGATTCTCCGGAGCCTCCAGTACCAAATCTCCATATCCCATGAGTTAGCAACTCAATAGCGACGATGAATAAAAGAATCCCCCCTGCTATCATAAAACTGTAGATGGTGATGCCAAAAATAGCGAGTATTTGAGTGCCTGCGATGGCGAATACCATGAGAAGTATCCCAGATGTTATAACAGCCGTTTTGGAGACTGCGATTCTTTCTTTCTCTCCCATTTTTTCGGTGAGCACAATGAACAGAGGAACCGTACCAATTGGATCTATTACAACGAAGAGTGCTATTGTAGATTTCAGCGTATCGTATCCCAGCGCATTGGAAATCGATAATGTTCTTCTTAGACTATCCAGCTCGGAACTGCCAGGTTGGAAATCCGACTGTTGAAGGCTCCGGTGAACATTTGGAGAATAGATGACCTTGTTTGGATAACGGGAATAATTGCTCATCATGGCTCCATTGGAGCTTGCCAATGCTTCATTGCCCAGTCCACCGACCAAGGGGTAGCCAAAATTCAATAGTACCACCATACATGCAGCAAAAAATAATATCTTCATCAATCCATGTATCATGGCGGATTATTCGATAGAAATGCGTGCTCGGAACAAATAATTATCAAAATACTCACAATCGTAACGATCACTAGTTCGAACATCCCGTTATTGACATAGTTTTGGCAAGAGCCACGATATAGAATTGTTTCCCTTGCCAAAGTGGATCCTCGTGAACACTTTTTTGCTTCAAATCAATATCTATTGCATATGAATTAATGAGGATGACTCTGGATATCTCAAGTAATTTGTCTGGCGCCTGCCTGATACCTTCTAGATTGTCATCTGTTTTACTACTGACATCTGAATTCATGATACGCTTCTTATCATTCTGTATCCGACAGTATAATGGTATCGCCGTTGAGAAAATTGGAATTGACTATCTAAGAATCACATATGAGCCCTTTAATGAAAATATGGCAACTGCTCAGCATATAAGAATGAATACCGAAGACGAGCTCGAGAGACACTAATAAAGTATCCCACCACGACAAATGAAAAGATTGCCAGATATTTGACATACCTTCAGCGAAGAATAGCTTGAATCAGCTCCTCCTCTAAGACCCCGAACCGAACTATAAAGTATATTGATCACATTGCCATACACGTATTACTCAACTGCAGAGCGAACACTAAGGCTGCTTAAAAACTTGCAAAAATTAAGAAGGAACTGCAAGCACGAAGCTCCCAATTTCTCCAGGTCCAATAGCAGCTGTAGTTTTTTTAATACTTTAGGCTGCCCGTCAGTCTATGCTACTTCATAATATGGGGATAAAATGATAGTAAATCTAAACATCTCCAAATATGATGATTTCGAGCCGTCAATAGAAGCCTGTGAGATGATACTGATAGGTAGGTGTTGAGGTAATAATCTCAGTGAGCTTTAACTAACTGTGGAGAGAAATAATATGGAAGAAAAATAGGATAGATGTAAAGAAGTTATTTGGATACAAGACCTATTCTACGCCCGTGCTAATATTCGATGACCAAAATATCTCTGATTAAATCGCCGAATTGTGGCCTATAAGCTAAATGTCATTAAAAGATCGGCCACTAAATCCGCTTCATTTTTTCTTACTTCAGGGTCGCCGATTTCCTTATTATATTCCATCTATAGCGAGCAACAACTCAAGTCCAAAGCAGACTACAACTGGTTTCTGATATC
>JAICVW010000311.1 GCA_025935105.1 Nitrososphaeraceae archaeon | reverse complement strand
TAATTTAATATCACGATGGCATGGAATATTAGCGAGTCAGATTGATTTGCTCAGCCACTCGTCAAAACAATAGGAGGCTGCAACCAGTAACCGCTGTAGAAGGATGGTTACGTAAAATAGTGGGATTCTCAGGTAATAGAAACTTCACTTCTTGTCTTTAATTTAACGCTTCGCCATTAGGTCTATTGATGGATGAATGCTCTCTCCCAAAGCCTATTAAAGCGTGGTTCTTCAGCACTATGCAGTCGTTTGCTTTTAGAATACGAGATTTCTACGCTTCGTGACATCCAATGATAATCTATTGTACTGAATAGTTTGAGAGAACAACAGACCACAAAATTAAAAGAGAGTAATGGAAACAAACAACTTCAGCACTGAAAATGACTATTAAATTATTTTCCTGTCTTATATTCCTCTCAATTTACATTGTAGCAATTTCTCAATATGTACTTGCACAGTACACTCCAGAGGACAATAAAATAGTCATCCTCACTTTCGGCGATGGTTGGAAATCCCAGTTTACTGCAGCCAAACCTATCTTGGATAAGTACGGGTTTAAGGCGAGCTTCTTCATAACGTGTGGCTTTGTAGGATTACCTCTCAGGATGGATTGGCAAGACATAGTTTCGATATACCACGACGGTAACGATATTGGCTCGATGACTATGACATACAAGGACTTGACTAAACTGTCACCGAGTGGTTTATACTATGAAATTGGTCAGTCCAAGCAATGTCTGCGCGACCACGGTATTAATACAACCCTTTTTGCTACTCCGAGAGGACTGGGGGTCGCCAACGCGACAGTAGTGAACGAAATTGCAAAGTATTACGATCTAGCTATTAATGGGTTCTCTAATTTGATGTATCTCAAGTGTAATGGCTGGAAGAGATATTCAAGTCAGACGGATTGTAGAACATATTTTGACAATGGTACACTAACTTATGCTAATCGATACTCTATTAGAGAATGGAGTCATAATTCACTCGACTTCGGATAACCACAATATCACTTCTATTTTTAAAACATTTGTACAAGAGGTCAATAGCCAGGAGAAACTCAATAGTGGAGGAAAGATCAATGTCATTCCAATTGTCGCTTATCACAGTGTTCAAGACGCCAATTTACGTGATAGTACAGAGGTAGCTTTGTTTTCAGAGGAAATGAGATACTTGCATGATAACAATTTTAGAGTAATCCGTGTGTCTAATCTGGGGTTCAATCAGACTACCAACAACCTTTATGTAAAAGGATTATGATTTATTTGATCGTCTCACTCCTCAATAAACAAAGAAAAATCTAGATGCAGTGAGAGTCCCCGCATTGCTTTCGGTCACCACAATTACGGATGACAACCAATTATTGGGGAAATAGGCTGAATGATATGGCTGGCTATAACGCAGATGTCGTAAGACAGGTGTAGGTCACCGTATTTCAAAATGTCATAGTCTGTGATACATATATACAATCAATATTCTTTTCACTTTCCAATTACTTAGTTACATTATTAAACTACAAGGACTATGTAAATCGGACATGAGCGAACTATACGGCGAGGGAGGAACCTCAAGATACACAAAAACAATCTGTGGTCCTTGTCGAGAAGGATCACATAGTCAATGTACGGGATCGCCTTGTGAATGTGCAGACAATGGACATCAGATAGTATAATCATTCTGACAATAATAGAGGTTTGGAGTGAGCAGAATTTTGCTTACAATCCCACTTCTGAATTAATTTCTGCGGTTTTTGGTGTCCAGTTCAGTCTGAGATGCAATTAGATCGCTCTGAAATTGCTAATTCGTAATTCATTTAGCCATGAAGATATTTAATCAGTACAGTAAACTTTTCTGATAATCGCATATTTTTTTCTTTTTTAGGATTCAGTCTGTAGTGTCTCTTAAATTTTTCATAAATAATTAGAATGGAAACATCTCTACCTCTTATATTGATAAAATAAGAAAGCTGGTCTTCCACAATAATACCCTGTCCTCTTAAAAAAACAATAAAACCCGATGAGAGCTGTCGAGAATAGCTCATTTTACTTCATCTACGTAGTATTATGTCAGTTGTGCATATTCCAGAAGTAGTCAAATCCTTATGCTTCGCTCTAACCTAGTATCACATCAAAGATAATATCACATATAATTTTGGCAATTGCTGGCTCGCATAAACTTTTTTCTATTGATCTATTAAGAATGTCATAATGTTAGTGAAAAAAGACATAGGTAAGACAATTACTATAGCAGGCTTGATATTCATCATCCTAGGGATAATTTTTACGGCACAAAGCAAATCCGTTATTGGTCCATCATCTTCCTTCATGTATGCTAACCCAAGCTGGACAGTCAATGGTTCAGTGCTTTTTGTTATAGGGATTGCGATACTTTTATTCGGTGTTGTATTCTGGCGAATATCTCCAAAATAGTTGGATATACTAATTTAGGCTAATTTGAAATGAGGAGCATTTTGTATAATGATTCCGGTGATCTGTAATGTTTGGGATTATTGTTCATTGCATAAAGTAGTAAGTTGGGCCGGTTAGCATCTCATGTACTCAAATTTCCTGGTAGATGATTTGTTCAATTGCTACATAGTTGCTCAAATTGAGAGAAGCCTAACAGGAACAAGCAATTAACCGACTAATTGGCTATATTGCATAATGGAAAAAGAAATTGAAATGTCTATACCTTAGA
Source organism: Nitrososphaeraceae archaeon (assembly GCA_025935105.1). Taxonomy (GTDB): domain Archaea; phylum Thermoproteota; class Nitrososphaeria; order Nitrososphaerales; family Nitrososphaeraceae; genus Nitrosopolaris. Next base: position 1,823 of record JAICVW010000311.1, on the reverse strand, counting down.
TCATCAACAACAGCAGCAGCTCGCAGGGCTTGGTGGAGGCTTCAGAACCTGCCTTGGGCATTGGAAATATCGAGTGTTATGGATGTTTTTACTTGTATATGCCTAGAGTAGATAGTTGCTAGTGAAGCTTAGCTATCATTGATCCCTAGTGAACCCGATACCAATAAAAATTCTAGGTGCGAGTTCTATGCTAAAACCGTTGTAAAGATCTGGCGGTGGGAAATGCAACATGATACCCTCGCCCTTCCTTTTCAGTCAGTCAAGTGCGGTGCTTGTCAAAAGCCTGAGTAGCTAATTCTAAGAGTGAGTGAGTCTCTTGCCTCGTAACTCAAAAAAGTATTGCTAGTAACTGCACCGACAAGCAAGCTATCCCCGTGCTATTAATATAAATCCTGCTGGAATAGAAAAATAAAGAATTGTAGTCAGACTACGGATCTAGAATCTTCGCAATATCTTTGGCTTCAACATTTCTGGGCGGAGTTTTAAATCCCTGATCAAAAAGAGAATTTTTTCTCTATCCTGGGGAATAGTACCACCGATCGAATACACATTTGATGCGTGGTTTGCCCGAAAAATTACTGGCTTCACAGGCTGAAAATCTATTACGAGCCTTTCGAGTTCTTCTAGAATTCCAATATCTTCTAATGCGGTAAATGGCTCACTGAATTTGGTCATAAACTCGTTATAAATCCCGTCCTCTAAATATAATGTCAAAGCGCCTAAATAATCAGGGGTAATTTCGCTTATTATTCTAGCAGTATCACTGATGTGCTCATTAGTATATCTTTTGCCACCAAGTCCTAGAATTATCATACATGATAAAATATATCCGTGCTGTTTCGCTTTCCTGCAACTCTGAACAATTCCCTTGCTCGTCGCGCCTTTTGTCACTTTCTTAAGAAGAGTATCATTACCAGTCTCTATTCCCAGATAAAACATATCAAGTCCAGCAGTCTTTAGCTTATCCAACTCATCGTCGTTCTTTTGCAAAATATTTTTTGGCATCGCATAGCACGATATTCTTTTCAAATTTGGGAATTTCGGGCGCAAGTATGCTAATATTTGGATCAGCTTGTCAGTAGCAACGTTCAATGCATCGCCGTCAGCGAGAAATATCCTCTGGGCCTCCGGGTATGCATTAGCAGCCAAGTCTATTTCTGATTTTATCTCATCCCATGGCCTTTCGACATATTCCTTTGTACGATACATATTACAAAATGAGCATCTGTTAAAAGAACACCCTAATGTAATCTGAAATATCAATGAATTTGCTTCAGAAGGTGGCCTATAAAGTGGGTAATCATAAAGTATATCCATTTGCAAATATATAAAGTGATATCCAATTTAACTTATTCTATTATAGAAATAGCGACCAGCTACGTTTTTGTTTTCAGTAGTAAAGTTTCAGTGGCAAAGAAAAAAATTGATGCGAATGAACAAGATTGAATCAAGAAATACCAAGAGCATTTTTGACATCCCTGGAAGCAAACTCCTTCTTACAATTGAGGGCAGAAAACACTTTCAAAGTTGATTTTTATGTACTAAATGGTGAGGGTTTGTTAGATGTCTAAAAATTTAGCGTCTGACGATTATCCCGCGGTACGGAAAAGGTTAAACTTATAGAATGTCCTTCCAAATCGAAGGGATCTTAATAGTTTTTATAACACAATATAATACAAGGTACTCATATAATAGATTATAGCGGTCCGTTTCTTGCCTCTTTTTATCAGAAGCGTAGAGTTGGTGTGAGGATCGTAGGAAGGCTAGCACTTTTAGGTCTGAATTAGAATAATTTATCATTTAGGGAAGAGACTGTAAGAATG
>JAICVW010000561.1 GCA_025935105.1 Nitrososphaeraceae archaeon | reverse complement strand
GGATAGTGGCATTGCAGACCTAACACATGACCTTCTAGCTTCATAAGAACAGGAAGCTACTACGCCTTTTGTAATAGTATTACTATTTTGATCCGTCATTATCACAGCATGAGGCTTTCCTGCTAACGATGGGTCCCGCAGCTCTTCACAGGATGGAAAAAACGAGTCCAAGTCTAAATGGAGTACGACATTTCCTATCCATCGAGGCTGATCATATCCCATTGGGCATCTTCAATAAGGTTTAAGATAATATTTACTCTTCTTACTGCTGGTTTGTACAGCTATGATTGTAAAATCTATCTAGACAGACACGGTCGTTTTTTCTTATTTTCTCTGTTCATTAAGTGGTAACAATAGGCAGACCATAAGAATCGTATTAGACAAAGGAAGCCTGAAAAGGAAAGGGAAGGAAAGAAAGAAATGTTCCATGAGTAGGCAGGCGTTCAGTTAGACTAATATGGTGAAACATCTTGATGAGTTAGGCAATTCTAATTACTGTAGACCAGAAATTATAAACTGATTGAGGTCATGATTGCGGTGTGTAAGAACTAGGAACTCCTTGTGGATAAGGACTAAGCATACCATTTCTCTACCTTTCACTCTAAATTTTGGAATACTAAATCTTAAAAAGAAGAAGAACTATTGGGGGAATGTCTATAGACAATGGACTTCAATCCACTACAACTGATCAACCGGATAGGTCAGGCAGTAATGTACCCAACGATCTACCCTATTTTGGTCTAGCAACGTTTGATACCAGACATTCAAGTGTCAATAAGGATAAGTATGAAAATAGTAATCCTCACTACAAAAAGCCCTATGATCCAGATGATCCAGATGGTATATTAGAAGGCCAACCAGTGCTAGAATGCATTTTCTGCGATAAATACAAGACGGCTATTGATTTTGATATGGAATTACATCTACTTGAGAAGCATAAATGGGAATTGTTGAGGCAATTTCCAATTAAAGTAAGAGGTTATTCGATGGACTTTCGAGTCGAATATTTCGTACATCAGATTAAGATAAGACGAGAAAAGTGAGAACAAATAAAGGAGATTCAAGCTACGGCACAGGCTATACGCTGATATCAAGAAATTGATAAAGTCAAAGACTGCTATAACTAAATAACAAACATGAACCACATTATGGCCGTCGCTGACTGGTAGGATTGGTTACATGAGTACCCAAACTCATCTACATGCCTGCTGGTAACTTATAAACAAATATGACTTACTACTTGATAGAATACTATAATGAAATATGGTACTGAGAAATCTCATATGTTGGGTCCTGTAAATCACAAGAACAAAACTTTAGGGTATACCTTAGGACTAGAGTGTTAACATCAAGTGTTCTGCAAATTTATAATCCTGAAAAACGTAACTACAAGCATTTGGCTGGTACTGCACAACTTGTGGAATACTAGAAACAGATGAAATGATAATGCAGAAAAGAAAGGAAGCAATCATGAAAACATTTAACTTAAAGGATGACGCAGCTTACGAGAAGTTTATGTCAGACTACTAATCCGGCAATATAACGACTGGTATACCAGTTCCTCCCGGGAGGGAGACCGTGTTTTAACATTTAAGTCAAGCATTTGCTTTACTTTAGTTCCTGGTTTGAAGAGGTTTTCCTGCCTCCTTTGTTCTGCCCCTCTTTTTCTCTTGTTTTTCTAAGGATAACGAGGAAACCCAGTTGTTTGATTGATTAATTTTAAAAGAATGAGAGACTATATCGGAAGTGAATATACCTAACTACCCAACATCGCCTAAAGTTTCCCATCAAATAGAGGAAACGATTAGGGAATGCGACAATAAGTGTATTGAATCCATAAACTTCATTCTAAAGAAATGGAAGATGGATTCAATTCTACCCATTAACTTAGTTCATAGTGACCAAGTTACCAAGTGGGAATCTTGTATGATATATGAACCTCCAAGTACCATTATCATAGATGACTCAGATGAATACATAGGGCTTTAATGTGAAATGAATAAATAAACATGTTAGATGAGATCATGAAGCAACATTAGCGACGGCATTCATTCATTTTTAAATACAATTACAATTATTAAATTTGCTTGACACTTTCTAGAAGCTTATTAATATCTTGTTTTTCTTGTAGAATATCTTTCCATGGATTCCGAATCTTTTTAATAGTCTCAGGCACGTTTAACAGATTAAAGTCTGTTGGGACAGTAGATGATAAATCTTTCCATTTTATTGGCATAGATACAGTAGCTGAGGTAGTTGGTCTGGCTGACAAAACTGATGCTATGGTTTTTCCTTTAGAATTCTGATTATAATCAAAGAATATTTTTCCTTTTCTTTTGGTTGTATTCCATTCTGTTGTTATTTTATCTGGATATATGTTCATCAGAGTGCTACCTATAACTTGCGCAAATCGCCTGGTTTGATCATATGTATATTCAGATACAATTGGAACGAAAATGTGTAGGCCAGTCTTTCCGGATGCTTTTATGTATGAACTTATGTTTAACTTAGAATAAATCTTTCAAATCATAAGCTACTTCTATAGCGGCCTTAAAACCTTTAACATTATATTCTGGTTCTTGACCTTCAGCTTCCTGTCCTGAGTAGATGTATGGATCTAAATCGAATACTATGAAATCTGGGAAATTAAGCCCACATTTGTCTTCATCTAAATCCTGATTTTTACATGAATCAAAGTCTCTAATTCTGCTGTACCACGGATGCATTTCAATACATCCCAAGTTTGCAAGCCAGAGAAGTGTATCTTTGTTATTGCATACTATATAATTTATGGTGCGGCTAGTACTCTCAGAATAT
>JAICVW010000386.1 GCA_025935105.1 Nitrososphaeraceae archaeon | reverse complement strand
TCCATCTGACTCAGTCTAGAAGATTTAAATATAAAATTTATATATAGCATTGAGTTCGGAGTGTCTTAATGCAAAAACAACTCATATTCGTAATAACTGCAGTAGTACTGTTGGCAGCAATCGTATCAGTAGCTTTGTATACTGTCCACATAACAAATGCACAAAGTAACATGACGAGCGCAGGTGGCGCTAAGAATATGACAACAGGATCAAATATGACAGGAGCAGCTGGAAATACGACAGGAGGGTCACATGGTTCATCAATACACACAGCAAATCCTGCAGGATTTAAGCCTTTCAAAAAATTCTAATGAAATAAGAGAATATTTTTGAATTCTCTTTTTCTTTTCTTCCTTTCTTAATGGCGAATCTCTGCGCTGTTATTTCCTAAGTTAATATATAAGGTGCCCTGTTCTGGTGGGTGTTATGCTTTACTAGCGTCTCATTTGCAGCTACAGCTTGATCCAAATTGTTTGGTTGTTGTCCGGAACATTGATTCGCTGGGTTAATCTATTGACTGCACGTTGTCGTGTGTGCCAACCGATTCTATAGACAGATAGAAGAACAAAAAGCTGCAGTAACAGGACACTTGGATAAGAGATTTGTAAGGTGGAAGTAATAGTGGTATATTTAACGACACCTGACTTACTATTAATCTTAATACCGTGTACCATTACTAGCTATGACGATCTTACTCTTGTATTACCACTAGCTAAACTCTGACTGGCGAAACACGATCTACTACATTAGGAATTTCAAAAAGCGTTCTAAGTTACCACAGAAGGAGTTATGGTACGCCCAGTGAAATTTCAAAATAAAAAATGAGTATAGTTGTCAGGCAGAGCATCAGCCGGCGATAATGAGGGAGATGGCAATCATCATTATTTTTGCAATGATCACCACTTTGCAAAATGTTTCAAAAATGATGGAACACCACTCATACTCCCCTTTCCATGAAATTCTCTATGTCTCATCTTCATCTATCCGGAAACAATTTCAAGATTACACAGCCATGGCGCGCACATGTGCTACGCTATGCTACATTGTGGGACAGACAATATGATAAGATTAATTAAAATGAATGCTTTATTCTCATATGACGGTAAGGTCTATAAACGTTAGATCAAATTCTGACTCCCTTGTAGGCTTTGATTCTTCTGAAATTGGATCTAGGCCTGAGACTCGGTAATTGTGAATTCAGGCCCCTTGGCGAGATTTTGTTTTAACGAAAGACATCATTATAACCCTGGATACATTGTAATTCAGGCTTTCCCTCAATATCAGCCTGATTACGAACATCAACGCCCTGTTGATGTATTCGATTCTTCAGATCCTGTAAACCCATTTCGTAGCCTTGCCAATAGGCCGTTTGTTCGATCTTGAATTTGTAATCCTGGATGCAATTTGGTTAATCCTTTTTCTTCCATCTTGTTAGAATTACAGACATCTGCTGCGTTTCGATGAAAACCATTTGCTTTGTCTAGCAAGCCCGATTTCCAACCGAAATCATACGCCTCGGCAAACGCTTTTATTCATTATATTCACCAGAACTGTCTCATGAAGATGTATTTAGAATTATAATGGAGTGGCTAGATAAGTGTGACAAATTATGTCTATTGGTCGGTGTGAACAGCAGAATTAAGTCTTATCTGAGTGCAGCAGCCAGGGTAGGCTATCTGAAGATAGCCTTCAGTGACTTGAAGACAGAAAACAGAGAACTTGCAAACATTGTTTGCCACCAAATTGAATAATCACACACGGCAGGCATAGATATCTATTATATGCCAGCTTCACGGCTATCGTGCAACGAACAGAGATGTACATAGCTGGTTGCGAACCATATTGCACGATTGATAGGGCATCTATGATCTCTGCTTGATATTCCTCTTACAGACATGCTCTAACATACCAAACCGATCCTCCGGTGAAACATGATCTGCCATATCATGGATTCCAAAAAGCGTTCTAAGATTCTGAAAAGGCTACTCCTCCCTTTAAAATTTGGCTCACTATTTTTGTCCACCTTTTACAATCCGATCTTTGATTTGTTTTGTTGTGCAGTTGTTATTAATTGTCTTCCAGTTGTTGTTGGTTGGTTGGCATTTACTGTTGTTATCACATAAGGAATTATGGTGACTTTCAAAATAAAAAATGAGTATTAGGGGATTTCGTTCATAAAGATGCGGCGGGCCTAATATAGAGGAGTTGGGTTTAAAGTGTTGACCGCTTCAGTAATGCATCTGCCTAGAAAATTCTGTTGTATTTGGGTAAACCCTGGTCTGGCGGCTGCCATGTTAAGAATAACCCTGTCCAGAAACAAATGAAATCTATCATACTGAGTCATGTTTCCATTATTCAGCAAACCCCATATCCCGGCTGTATCGGTTATTGGTTTTGCTGGATCTTCGGGAAAACCATTATGGGCGATATTTTGATTCATAAGTTTTATCGTGTTGTCAGTAGTTATTAAGGAGACGAAGTTCTGTCTAGTTTCATTCCAATTTTGTTTATCGCCAACTGTATTCCCCACCCACGTGTCGCCAACTGTCTTGATACAACCCGCAATCGGGTCATTCTGGAGGCCTTGCGCTACCGCAATTGAGTCCGAAAGCACGGTCACTGCTGTGAGTCCGGCTACGGCAAAGGTTGATACTATAAGCAAAGCCACGACTGCAACTCTTTGGGAAATGTTTGTTTTTGTCTTCAACATGCCAATCTCACCTATTTAACCCACTCAACGGTTCCCATCATACCATAGTCCTCGTGGAATAGCAGATGGCAGTGATAGACGGTTTTTCCTACAAAACCTCCATTATTAACCCATCTTGAAAGTTCTGGGGATACCTATGATTGTACAGATCAATCAGCGTTTTTAAGATATCAGTGCATTCAACTTCTAACTGAATTTCCATAACTGAGTCCTCTGTTTGGGATACGCTATAAGAAGGAACGTTAGCCTCGGCTTGTATATTTTCTAAAATCTTCATTTGAATTTCAGATTTGATATTATCCTGCTGAGAGTACCACCGTAAGTGCTTTCCTCGATCTGCACCAGGTACCGAAAATCTATTTAACTGAGGCTGTGTACTATTCCTTGCCGTATCACATCAACCTGCTGTTGGTGTATTATGGAGGACTGCATTCCGAGCATGGCCGCGAACCTGAACGGAACGCAGCGATTTATTTGAGTATATCCTATCAATTCTTGCTATTACACTCCTTCAAGTTTTTTTATAAGAATTACACCAGCTTTCTTTTCTAGCAAAACATGAGACGGCTTGTCTAAGCCATATTCCCGGGCAAAATCCTTCGGAATAATCAATGTACAACTACAATTACCAGCGAGCCACGATCTAACGATTTCCTTGTCAGACTTGTAATTCTTCTCTGACGTCAGTTGCTTGTAATCCTTTTCTAACAACAAAAGATGTGTTAAAATCAACCTTTTAAACATCGTCATAATTTTTTTACCAAAAAAATTTTATATTCGCTATAAATTTCATAAACAAATAGAAAACATAAAACAATAATGGTATTTCTGAAAGAAAGTAGATATCAGACTAGTAATACCATATCTTAAGGTGCCATTTTTCAAAAAAAGAGATATCGATCATAGCGAAGTAATTCAAGCATACGAATATTGGGATCGTTCTATCTCTTTCTAGCGAATTTTACTCGTCATTTTGTGCACTAACAGAGTCTCCAGGAGTTGATGGGTTTATTACTACGCAAGAAGTCATAATATTTCTCAAGAGACGAATGCGGTAATGGATTTCGTCCATTTCTTAGTTGTTTCCTCAACCAAAGATTTTTTGTTGTAGCATTCTTGTAGCAATTCATATTTGATAGAATAGTTACGAAAGCCTATATACTTGCGGCGGAGTCACAGATCAAT
>JAICVW010000416.1 GCA_025935105.1 Nitrososphaeraceae archaeon | reverse complement strand
CGAAAAAAAAACAAGGAAGTACTTGGAGAAATCTCCTTAATGAAACTATTTTGTGAGCTTAGCATGAGGTTTGTATTGGTATTGATATTGTTATTATTAGTAATGGTGACATTTTATATTGAGACTTTTACAAAATATGCATATGCTCAATTTATCGGGAATACCCAAGTGTGGAAAGATAGCGAAAATAACGTAAAGATCCTGTTTAATCATTCACCGGAAAACCCAATCATAAATACTCCTACACAGATGCGATTCACAATAAATGATTTAGGTACTGGCGCAGCTTTCAAGAATGTGTTAGTCTTAGTTACCATAATAGGTAATAGCAATAATGTTGGACAGGAAAGAGTCATCAAATTTAATGGATTATCTAACAGTAGAGGTAATTACTCTATAAATTACACATTTCCAGATCTTGGCGTATATCAAGTGATCATGCGAACAAAATCAAATGATCCAAAGTTTGCTACACTAGCTTCCTTCTATATGAATGTCGCACTAGATACTAAGTTGTCAAATACTATCATTGGCTTAATATTGGTTTCAATCATAGTTAGTTTGTCAGTTTTATCAATAATAACTAAAAGAATCCTTTGGCCCATGTAAGGATTCATGATCCCCAGATGTATTAAGTAGTAATAAATAACGAAATATGATTAATTTAGATGATCCGGACAAAATACCGAGTTATTGTAACTACTGTCTCGGCAGCTACTTTGTTAGTGGTAGATGTCGTCGTTCTTGCCGTTCCTCGTTAACTATTGGCAATGTGAAGTAAAATGTAGCCCCCTCCGTTCCGCAAGAACTATTATTATTATTGTTGTTCTTTGCCCAAATCTGGCCACCATGAGCTTCAATTATACTTTTGGAGATAAACAGACCTAACCCAGTTCCTCCTTGGATGCCATGTAAAGGGGATTTTGTAACGAATTTTGTGAATAAGTGTGGGAGCATGGAAGGATCTAGGCCTTGACCAGTATCCTTTATGCTTACTATAGCCTCACTATTTCTTACTTCGCATCTAATTGTTATTGTGCCTCCATCAGTGAATTTGAGGGCATTACCTAGTAGATTTGAAATAACTTGTATTATCCTAGCTTTGTCTGCTTCTAATAAGATATGCTGAGGCTCATAAGATAACTTCATACTTTTATTGCCAAGGAATTGTGTGCTCAATGTTATATCGTCCATCACATTTAATATTATATCGTTTAAATCAAACCGTTCTTTTTTGAGTGTTAATGACTGGCTTTCGATCTTCGTAACGTCCAATATGGCATCAGTAAGATTTAGAAGCCGTTTTGCATTTCTCACAATGATATCTAGTAATCCTTGTTGTCGTGCATCTTGTATTTCTGGTCGAAGCATTGTGGACAGACTGAGTATTGGCTGAATAGGTGTTCGCAATTCGTGAGAGGCTATATTAATAAATTCATTTTTCATCTTATCGGCCTCCTTTAATCTTTCATATTGAATACGTATCTGCTCTTCTTTTTCTCTCAATCTAGTATTTACTTCTTCTAAGCGAATGTTGCTTTGTCTTAATCTTAGATTATAATTGATACTCGATAATGCAAGCCCCACTATATTAACGAAATAAGATGCATCTTTGAGAATATGAGATACGTTATGTGCTGTGTCAAATGAGGCAGTTGAAAAACACATTATAAGCTGAGCAAAAGCATCAATTAGTATAGAACCTACTATCCCTTTATAGAAGACATCACTTTTCTTATCAAGGTGATTCTTATAAAAATAAAATAGAGCAATTAAAAATAATATCAACGGAGGTACTTCATAGGGCCTATGTATGAGATAATTATCCAATACTATTCCAGGAAAAACTATGAAAAGAGAACTTATTGCAGTAGTCGATGCTACAATAGCAACTACAACTAGAGAAACTACAAGTAGTTTTTGTTGTGTTCCTACTCTTTCCTTTCTATCTTGTTTCTCTTCTTCTTTTCCTTTTCCCTCTTGTTCAGATAGGGGAGAAGATGAGGAATAAGGTAATACTTGTCTGCTCGTCTTTGAACTTAAAGTTGTAACAGCATATGAGATACTAGTGTTAAAACCATCTTTTCTAGCTAATATTGGATAGCCCACAATAGCGATTGCAAAGATAGCACTGAGAAATAACCTTCCTGCAAACCATGTCTGCGGTATAAAATATTTGAGAAATAGGGGGTCGTTTATTAATTGATAAGATACAGTAGTATGAAGTAAATCAATTAATGCATTAGTCAGAAATCCTATTCCAAGGAAAAGACTGAACTTATCATCTAAAGTACGATAACGAGATATATAGTAAAATGAGAGTATTGCAGCGAGTATTACCGCAAACATCTCAATATAAAAATGGTGTATTTCAGATAATACCCAAGTATTAGCATTAATAGATAGAACTGATATTATCGAGAGAGGAATAGAAGGTACAATTGTATATTTAATTAGAGTTTCATTTTTGGAAAAGAATGAGAAAAAGGAATTAAAGCTATGAGATAATCTTGACATGACTCATTGCTCTACTCTTGGTAAACATTCTCCGTATTTTCCTACGAGAGGTCTTGATATAGTCGTCATGTCATTTATTTATCTCTAAACCACTATTGTCATTTCCCAATGAGAAATATATAAGGTCTACCTTGTTCATGAAGGCCGGATTATAATTATAGATCGTACCAAAAAGTAGGTTAAGTCCGGTTACGGGTAAACACAACCGAATTAGTACGCAAAATGGATAATCTCAATGCAATGTAACATCTATCAAGGATTAGCCGAGAGAAATTAGGACAAGCAGCACTCAATTTGATCCAGCCAGCATCCATCCACATTTTTCTGGATTCTGGATGACGTGACGACTTTTTAACGAATAATCAGCTGTTGTCACATTCTAGTGACTGGAGCGGCGGGAGGAATAAAATTATGTAGAAAGTCAAAAGAAGGTGGTTAAAGTGAGGAGAAAATGTTTGGAGCAGATGGCCGCCCGAAAAATAAGCCACAATGGCATGCAAGCAGCGTAGTAGACACAGGATACCGGCCTCAAGGCAGTGAGGCCGCTGGCTTTTCGATTTAGGCCTATCGTAATTCCTCCTAATCTTCACTCATCTAAGGTAAAAGTGCAGCTGCCTTGCTATTTGCGTTAGAGTTCACAGTAATCACGAACTTACAGTTTGATGCCTTTGTATCGCCATGTGATGGATTAAAGTCCAATATTACACCCGCACCGTTTAACCCGCAGTCAAAGTAGTTAGCTCCGCCTCCTCCGATCATTACATCCTTGCCAGTTCCAGCAAAGAATTGATCATTCCCTGTCCCACCTACGAAGAGCGAGTTACCAGTACCTCCGATGAAGATATTGTTCCCAGAGCCGCCATAAAGCTTGCTGTTATCAGTATCCAGTAGACCTGCTACTAGCACATTGTCTCCAGGTCCAGCAAATGCTTTGCAAGTTCCTGTTCCACATTGTAGAAAGTCATTTCCACCAAGGCCATATATGGTTGCATCAGCAACTGATGTGGCTATTATGATATCATCTTTTTGAGTACCTACAAGTGGTGGACATTGCTGATTACAATCAGGTCCTACTATTAGATTCTTGGGAGGATTAAGGCCACTAGGTATTGCTTGTCCTCTTGGAACTGATTGTTTTTGATTTGAAGGTGTGAAGAGATTATCAGAAATATGGATCCTGTGTGAGTG
>JAICVW010000088.1 GCA_025935105.1 Nitrososphaeraceae archaeon | reverse complement strand
TAATTCAATATTTGTAGGAGCGCTAACCCAAACTAGAACTACTAATGAAACTCTCAATAACTCCACAACTGAGAACACAGTCAAAGTAAAGGTGGGAGGGGGTGATAGCAATATATCATCAACACAATACTTTCCTCAAATAGTTGAGATTAAGACTGGAGGTAGCATAACTTGGTACAACCCTACGCAGGTTCCTGAGGCCCATACTGTCACATTCCAAATGGGTAGTTTATTTCCCACGCAGCAATTTTTGCCTGTTGAGGTATCAAAATCAGCTCAGCTGGCCTCGTTGCCAGCAGACTCGTCAAACGGTGAGCCTATTATCATACCGGGGCAAAATCACACAAACTTTCTGATAGTGGCTAATGCTAGAGCGTATAACCCAGTTGTTATTAATTCGAATGGAAATGTAACATTCCTAAATTGGGATAGTCGGTATATTATGCATGGCGATGAGAAATATGTCAATTCAGGATGGTTATTCCCAACAGGGGAGACACCTCCAGGCATACAGGCAGGTAGAACATTCACTATTACTTTCGAGAAGGCCGGTTTGTATGAATATACCTGCATTTTCCACCCATGGATGACTGGAAAGGTAATTGTTAAATAGATAGTAAATAATTGACTGCTTTATAATTGTGCGTTACTTGGCCGATAATATGAAACAAAAGTAATTAGGGTTAAGGCGAATAATAGAACGCCAGTCGTCAAATGAATGGCTACTACTAGAGCCTCCAACTTCGTGTAGACGACAAACATTCCTAGAACAATCTGGACTATGACCACGCAGGCAGCTGCAACAGCTTGTGTTCTAACCTGTTCTATTCTCTTAGCTGCATAAATTGCAGTTGAAACAATAGCAAATGTAGCGACTAACGCCATTACTCTGTGAATCTCTTCAAACAAATACTTTTTTGGCGGAAAACTAAACCCATTTGGACATAAGGGCCATCCAGGACAAGACATTCCCTGGTGAGAAGCATCAACATAGGTCCCAAGTAACATTGTAGTAAAAAGCAAGGCGAGCGATGTAAAGGAAAGGGATAGCATAGTCTTAGAATATGGCAAATTTATTCAAAGATCTGGGCTAACTAGATGATTATTAATCTTGCATCTCTAAATTATGCTGCAGTACATTGTATCAGAAGTAAACCAAGCAGCTCCGGTATTTTTTACTAGGATTTAGCTAAGATTACACTTTTTAAATTAAACTAATAAACTTCAACTAAAATTTTCAACTAAATCTCCACTAATTATTCATGGTATTTGCGAGACCAGTCATTAGTTAAATACCTCTATCCGTCTTGGCAATATGAGATTCCAAAATGAGCTCTAGTTTAGCCTTTAGGATCGAGTTAATTTTCTTGCCGTCTGCTTTGCCTCGAAGCTTTGCCATGCATTTTCCCATTAGCGTACCAGTGGACCCAAACCCCTTTTCATAGATCGTAGGTAAATTTTCTTTCAATATGAAGTCAATCGCATTATCCAGCTCTAGATCACTCGCTGTCGTGATACCCAACACAGATATAGCCTCTTCGACTGATTTAGCCTCCCTTTTCATCAATTTTTCAAATATTAAAGCCACTGACTCTTTAGCTAATGCTTCCTGGTCAATCCTACAAAAAATATCGACAATAATATCGTCGGATATTAGGCTTCTATCCAGTCCATGTCTTTCAAGGTTAAGGAGATCCTCAGTAAGTTTTGAAGCGATGAACGTAGGGCGAATTTTTTTCATAGAGGCAGCAATTTCCTCAAACAGGTTGAAATAGTCAGAGTCAAAAATTTGTTCCGCAAGCTTTCTGTTCAAGCCGTATTTATCCACTAATGAAGATATTATTTGGTCCATTGGTTTAGGCACCAGCGCAGTGAGCTTCGACAACTGTGTTTTGTTGACGGGAATAGAAGGAATATCCGTCTCTGGATACATTCTTGATGCACCAGGTTTTGGCCTGCTATATACTGTTTTACCATCCAGTGTGGCAGCACGTGTTTCGGGAGGGACACCTGCCGTGGCCATCTTGAACATGTGAATTATGGATTCCACTGCAAAATCTACCTTATCTTTAGGACCTCCAACAACTACAAATGCGTCTTCGGAGTTCATTTGTAATTTGTTTTTAATTGCTTGAACTTCTTCATCCTTAATCCCATATCCAGGTAATTCATCAGAATGGAAGACGCCACGTAGGCCGTAAAACCTAACCATTTCACTAATTTGTTTTCCAAGACGTATACCCGGATATGGTTCATAGCCGATCATTCCTCTAAAGCCCTCAACCTTGACGGCCTTGAAAATTGCATTCATGTCTTCGAGTACCCTTGATATCACATTTGAAGAAGATTTGGCCACAATACCTGTTATATCTTCAATTCTCTCACCAAGGTAGTGCGGGCTAATTTTTCGAGATTTTATCATTTCGGCAATCTTGAGTAAACCATGTTGTCTTACCATTTCATATCGAATGACCTTTACCAAGTCTTCCAACCGTTGGATGCCCTTTACTTCAACAACCGCGCCATCTTCTATCGATACATTGACGTCTTGTCTAATGCTCCCCAACCCCCGTGCTACTCTCTTACTTGCTCGCAACAGCCTACCAAGCGAAAGAGCTATCGTGGCCATTTCCTCTGGCGTACAGGTTACAGGTTTTAGTGCTATTTCGATTAAAGGCACTCCCAATCTATCCAGCCCATATTCCCTAACCATGCCGTCGTCTGAAATTAATTTAGCTGCATCCTCTTCAAGGCATATGCTCTGAACGCCTATTCTTCTTTCATTAACATCAAGATATCCATCAGTTGCAATCAAAATAGTCCGCTGAAACCCTGATGTATTTGAGCCATCAATCACGATCTTGCGCATAGTGTGCAACTCATCGCATATAATCGAATTTAAGGCCAATGAAATTATAAGCGAAGTTTCCAGCGAATAATCATCTACTTCGTGTGGGGGTTCTTCATCCGCTTCTACTAAGCAACTAGATGTATCTGACGAGTAATATTTCATTGTACGCATCTTTCCAAACTCGAATACTACTGCAGGATCATATGTGCCCATTTCGCTCTGGGTGGGTCGCATCTTTCGAAAGAACGTGACAGTGTTGTTTCCAGTAGTTTTCGGTTTACAACCGCAAAATAGTTTGCTCTTAGATGAGAGCTGTTGATGAACTTCGATTCCTATTGTTAGCTTAATATCTGTTAAATCCACGGACAAACTTTTCATCCGGATTTGTCCGGAACATATTTTTAAATCTACCGTTACAGGGGTATAGACATGGACATCTCGTTTACAAGATTTTGCTTCATCAATTTCACGGCCATTTTGGTACTATCACTGTTTGCAAGGGCCCACATCGCTTTTATCGTAGCCGTCTCGGGCAGCATATCTGACAAGGGTATTACACCCGCATCCAGTAGATCTCTGCCAGTTTCATAAACTGTCATTCTTGTTCTCCCCCAAATACATTGAGAAGTCATGAAAACAAGTATCCCAGATTCAACTGCTCTTCGAATAGCCGGAAGTGATTCTGTGCCAACATGTCCTAAGCCTGTCCCTTCAAGGACAATTGCCCTATAACCTGTAGCCACCGCATAATCAATCAGCATAGGGTCAAATGCTGGGTAGTATTTTAATAATAACACTCTTTTGTCAAAGTCGGGTCTAAAGATGATGTTATCATTTTCATCGCGTTTTTTTAAGCTCAGCCTTGCTTCTTGGACACTCATTTCTAGAATTTCGCCTCTCACTATGGTAATAGGGGGAAAGTTTATGGATTCGAACGCGTCACGTCTGCTTGTGTGATTCTTTCTTACCCTAGTACCTAGATGACATGCAATCGCATCATCTGATAAGTTAGCATGCATACAAACAAAAACTCCACTTATGGAAGCTTTCAGGGCGAACACCACTGCGCCTAATAAATTTAAAGCTGCGTCTGATGATGGTCTATCTGAAGACCGCTGAGCTCCTACTAAAATCACTGGGATAGGTAAATTTTGGAGAGCAAAACTCAGTGCTGCAGATGTATAGTGCATCGTATCTGTCCCATGAGAAACTATAATTCCCTTGTACTGTTTAGACGATATTTTATCATTTATGCGATGCGCGATTGCGGTCCAGTCGCCCGGTTTCAAATTTTCGCTTGCTTCATTCAGGAATGCTTCAGGCTCGATCGAGGCGTATTTTTTAAGCTCTGGCACTGAATTATAAATATCTGATGCAGACAGGTTTGCGCTAACACCTCCTGTGCGATAATCAATCCTACTTGCAATTGTGCCCCCTGTTCCCAGTAAAGCTATTTTAAATTCCGCGTTTAGTGTATTGTTGTACTTTAAGTGATTGATATTTTTCCGGTCAAACGAGTCTTCGTTATGAGGAGTTTGTTTTTCTGCTTTTTCGATTGCCCTGATCTTAGAAGTGCTTATTCCTATATTGTACCCATTTTCTAATTTTATGACAATATGATTGTTATCAGATGACTCGTATCTGGGCAACAATAAGCCCCTAAACTCTTTTTCGTCAGTCTTTACACAGACAATATTGCCCACCAATATGTCATGTTCGCGAAGTAATTTCTCACTCTTCTCTTTATATCCAGGTAATTCGTCTTTGGTTGCAAAGGACAATTTTATCCAATCTGGGTCGTCTTATCTACCTTGATAATACGAATCGATCTAGAAGAAAGCAACGCGCAGTTAGAAAGAGACGGCATTTAATATGAGGGTTCAATAATCGCTATGCATCTAGCTTCCAGAATATTCAACACTGCTTTCTTAAGCTCGGATTTTGTTATTTGACCGAAATCCCACGCATCAATAAATCTTTTGTACTCCTGTTCTAGTTTTTTTGCAGTCTCTTGAAATTCAGCCATTTTTGTAGCGTTATCGGGAGCTTTGTAACCTTTGGCGATCATTATAGGGCACCTCTTATCGCCTTCGAGCGGTATGTACCACGCATCTTTTGCAAATTCGTATTGTCCTGTGGTTAATGTGTTATACATGCGCATAAGTTCATCGTTGGAAAGTTTTTCGAGATCATTTAACCATCTTTCACTTCCTGATTCGAATGAGTCATATTCTCCACGAGTCTCCCTTTCAATAAGGCTATTTCCGTGTACCAAGTGTAATATATTAATACCATACAGCTAAAAATACATTTTCTTTAAAGAAAAATCCCTCAACGACAGCTAGGAAATTATCCTGTTTAACAACCTTCCGAAGGTCTCTGGTCAATGATCTGACTTGGAGTATTTCCTAATTGCTTTTACTCTAAGGGTGCCTGCAATGTCCTGTATAACTCTTGCTGTTTGGATTGGGACAAGGTTTTCCCACACTTTGTCTAGTGCCATTCTGTATCTAATTTTTGTACCTGACAGTTCTTTTCGTTTATAAAGGATTGTTTGAATGACCTCAGTGCCTCTTTCCTTATAAAGGACACGAGTAAAGGAATCATTTGAAAATACTGTCTGATAGGGAGGAACCATCATATCAAGCTGATATGTCCAAAGATAATGGGTATTGACATCAGGAACCGGGATGATTAATATTCGTTTGGAGTCGATCTTGTCATCCGCATCTAAGGAGCTTTTGATCATTTGAATCCGCTCTCCAGCAGTAAATGGATTTCTCGATTCATGGCTTATCTGTGCACTACCAATTACGACAACAAGCTCATCGACCTTCTCTAAAGCATACTTGACAGTTACTAGATGTCCTAAATGGAATGGTTGAAATCTACCAATGAATATTCCACGAGAAATCATTTGTTTAACTTCACGTAATTCTTCACACAAGGATTTAAATAATTTTAACAAATTTAGAAATAACAATAAGAATCTGGGTTGGATTACTCTGACTGATGATAAAAGCTTGACAAAACCTTCTGCTATTCCGTGCCTTTGCACCTGCAAGAGATAATTTTTATCTTTCATAATATGATTTAATGACGAATTATGTTAACAATTGATGGTAGCTATGGTGAAGGAGGAGGACAGATACTGCGTAGTGCCATTTCCTTATCCGCAATTACTGGTGAAGCATTAGAAATTATCAATATCAGGGCGAATCGTCAAATGCCTGGCCTAAGACCACAACATATGCACGCAACTAGGGCCCTATCTGAGATATTCAAAGCAAGAGTAGATAATCTAAAAGCGGGTGCTGAATGGATTAGGTTTACTCCCAAACCAGACCAGTATGAAGGAGGAGAATTAAAGATAGATACTGGGACTGCCGGCAGTATCCCTCTGATATTGCTAACTATTATCCCCGCCGTGGCATTGTCGAGAAAGCATCTAAGTATCCAGATTATCGGTGGCACCGACGTAAAAATGAGTCCTACTATGGATTACCTACGATTAATAATCTCTAAAGCTTATAGAAACCTTGGCATTAATTTCAAGTTAGAAGTCTATAGAAGAGGATATTATCCTAAAGGTGGTGGAATAGTTCGCGCAGAAATCAAACCGTGCAATTATCTGAATACTTTGGATCTATTGAACGAAAGGTATATGGAGCCTAAAATCGCTAGCGTATGCTGTCAACTACCCAAACACGTTGCAGAAAGACAAGTTTCTTCGGCCTTATTGAGATTGGAGAAAGACGGAATTCATTGTAGAGAGTATTCATCTTCACTCGAATCTTCGCTATCCGCAGGATCTTCGATAATAGTGTATTCTGAATCTGACTTTGGCCCATATTTGGGAGGAGATTCCATTGGTGCCAAAAATGTACCTGCAGAACGAGTGGGTATGGAAGCGGCTAAAGGCTTTTCTGAAAGCCACGGAGCCAATGTTCCAATTGATCGCTTTCTTGCTGATATGCTTGTAATACCACTAAGTTTAGCGAATGGAAGATCGCGCTATAGGGTAGCGGTCGTCACAGAACACCTTAAAACTAATCTTCATGTTGTGAGCCAAATTGTCGGATGTACTTATCGTATTCTGTCTGAAAATAAAAGCTATGTAGTTTTAATTGAAGGTCGTCATCGCTAAGGAACAATAAGCTCCATTAGTAGCAAATAATTAGTATTAGTTATCTATATCTTCAATTGCTTATTAAAACTAGTCAGAATCGAATGGGCACACATAAAGAGGCTGTGTGTATAGTCAGTGGAGGCCTTGATTCGGTTTGTGCCATGGCATATTTGATCGAGACAGAAGGCTATCGTGTGCATATGATTACATTTGGATACGGCCAGCGAGCCAAACGTGAAATTAGAGTAGCTAAGCAGTTCGCGGAAAATTTGAGAATACCAGACCATAAAGTCATTGACATTTCCTTTTTGAAGGTTATTTACGGAAAAACGAACGCTTTGACAAATACATATATGAGTCTACCCAAACATTTCGATTATACCATTGTTGCGCCGTTAAGAAATGCAGTATTCATTACTATCGCTGGGGCTTGGGCCATGAGTATTGGCGCAGGGCTAGTCGCATATGGTGCTCATATTGGTGACGAACGATATCCAGATTGTCGGCCTGACTTCGTGAAATCAATCACAAATGCTCTTAATTTAGGAGAATCTGACGGCATAGAATCTGGTCTTAGAAAAAAAATAAAGATATGGTGTCCAGCAATTGACGGGATAGGGAAGTCTGATTTGTTGAAGATTGGTTACAGGATTTTAGGCAACCAAATTTTCCGCACCTGGAGCTGCTATACTAACGGTGTTGTGGAGAAGGGTAAGGATCCGCTACAATGTGGCAAATGCGAATCGTGTATAAATAGGAAGGAGGCAATTAGCAAAGCAGGTTTAGAGGATAAAACACATTATGCTAATTAAGCAAGATACTATACAGCTCAGCGAGATATTTACTAGTATTGAGGGCGAAGGGGTTTTTGCTGGTACGAAAACTTTGTTCGTAAGAATGGCCGGCTGCCATCTCAAATGTCGATGGTGTGATACCAGTTATGCCTTACCTATGCTTAGCGGCAATAAATATTCAGTTGATTATGCGAAGCAGCTAATCGCAGAAGGCTTGCAGCCGTTTACTTACAAGGTTAATTTTACTGGAGGGGAACCATTAGTTCAATACGAAGCGGTAATTGAATTGGCCAAATTTGTGAGAGATCGGGGCCTCAAGACTTACCTAGAATCTTCCTGTTATGACTCTACCAGATTTGCAAAATTAGTTCCGTATATTGATATTTGCAAAGTGGAGTTCAAAATGAGAGATTCTGAGGTAGTTGATATTAACCATTATGACAATCTACTCCAGAATGAAATCATGTGCCTGAGAATATCTGTTGATGC
>JAICVW010000091.1 GCA_025935105.1 Nitrososphaeraceae archaeon | reverse complement strand
GTCAATTTCATAAAATCAACTTCATTCAGCATACCATGCATTACTTTTCTACGGTTCAATTACGAACTACTCTGAAAAGTCTCATTAATGTCATTATACAGCAAAGTTAAATAATCCTAGAGGTCGATGCTAACATAATTACGTACTAATCAGTTGGGCATCCATACGGGGCAATATGACCTAAAAAAGCTGACGAACTTATGTTAACCAGTATAGTATTGATTCGTCTGAAACTCTTGAGCCATCCAAACAAAGAATCTTTCTATTAACACTACTTTTGAACTTCTATTGTCTAGCAAGAGGAAAATGTTTGGTATACTCTTTTTGCTTTGGTATTATTAGTAATACACATTTCTCTAATTTGGGCTTTAATATATCGATTATGAATCTATGTTGGCACTAGAAATGTATGAAATGTGGTATCAGCTGGGCACTCGATTCCCATTTGGGGTGATCCTTTTGTCCAGGATACGTCGTGGTCTAGTCCTGGGTCTTTAGCTGTTATTTCTGATTTGTATATCATTCAATAGGAAATTAATTTTTGCTCTCATTTGTGCTCGTTGGTCGGTACTAAACCTGTTACTATATTGTGAAACCCTTATCTTGTCTCCTAATTCGCAATCTCTCATAGCAAGTATCCTGTCACTGTAAAGGCTTGCTATAATTTAGGATCGAGTGCACAATAACTTTAGATCTTTAATAGAGAAGAACGATACCGATGTTTGATGTCTTCATTTTTTGACCAATGGATCTTTATTTTACTTTGACTAGCTCTTTCTGTTGATGTAAGCTTACATCAGAATGAGATCCAGAACTTAGTCAACCCTGTGTGACTATGTCTCTAACTTATTAACACATTCTAGCCGATAGACGATTTGATTTTTGGCCAGAATATTCTTTTTATTATATACCTTGTCTATTTATGATCATATTAGTTATGGATAATGTCTTCGAAATTCTAAGTCCGAAGGGATTGAACGCTCTTATTTTTAGTGATCCTTACGCAAAGCTTTGTTGCACTGCAACACTTGTTAGGCATTGTTGCCTACATATGCAGAAACAAGACCACATACAAACTTCTGATCCAGTAAAAAGAGTAATTTACATAGATTTGGATACTACTTTCAGCGCATTTGTCAAAGGCGGATTGATATTAAGAGAGTTGATTTTTGTTCCCATGGCCGAAAACAAAAATATATTCACTATTCAGACCATGGAAGATATTCACAAAAACCTTCTCATGTATATGCCAGTTATGGGTAGTTTCGAATCAATGCTGAGTCACGTTATATCCTCCATGTCAGAATCTGCTCTCGTCATTGTTGATTCTTTAAATTCCTTTTTTAACCTCTATTACGATAAAATCAAAATCGAGACTGGGTATGGGCTTAGTGGTGTTAATCATTTGCTCTCCGCATTTCTCATGCTGCTTGTTAGGTTTGGCTGGGATTCACATGTTCCAATCCTAGTGACTAGTATGCTTCGCTATAAAAAAAATGTTAACTGGTTTCGGATACCTGCCAGTAATCGACTTTTAAGCCGGAAAAGCATTGTTACACTGTTTGTAGAAATGCTTAACGAGAGTGACCTGTCTCTAAGAATAACGGATCATCCTAGTAGGCCTAAAGAGACGCTTGTCTTTAATGATTATGGAATAAGACTGTAATTATCGCTCTGTTGAATAAGAATTATTGTTCCATTATGCCTAGGGGGAGTGAAATAGAACCGACAAATTCTAAATTAAATACTGCAATTAGGATCTGCTCAAGCTTCCATTTACACTATCGAAGATTAGAATCAACATATCGAAACTAAATTTTAGCTGCTATTCTATCTATGCTTTATTTTTACGATCCCATCATGCCAGGAATTTTCAAAGGAGTCCGATATTCTTTAGTGACTGCTATCCCGTGATCCGCAGTTACGGTCACCGACTTGAGCGATGAATTATCCGGCGGCGATAGAAGTACCTTGTCCCCAGGCGACAATATGGCCAATTTATCAACTGCACTATCCCCATAATTAACCACTATATTCGTCAAGGGAAGTCTTCCAGTATTTGCCACTGTGACTCTTGCTGTATTGAAAAGATATTGATTATCCTTGATTGGGTCCACGCTTACCGCATAGTCCTGTGTTGCCACTGCAAAAACAGAGAACAACAAGAAAATTATGATAATTACAGCTGCTCCACCAATAGCGGCAAAGAGGAAAATGTGTCTCATATTAATAATTATTTATATTATAGGCACAACATTTTATGTTTTTCTTTTCTAATTGGTTGTGATAATTTTCGGATTTATAGTGGAAGCAATGCAGATTCTTTGATTTCTGCTAGAACAATTCCAATTCTTAACAAATCATTATATCAAATTAAGTTCACTTGCGTGCATGAATGTACAGCCAAATAGCAGCGGTCAGTTTCAGGTAAAATATAGACAATTTGCCTTGGCCATTTCAATGTTCGTGTCCGGGTGCTAGTTCGATAACTTTATGCTGCCTCCCTGGGGTAATCGCTCGATCTCCCCAACGATCTCATACACATATTCCGATATTGTCTTTGCAATATCGGACTTCTATACTACGACTTTTACATTCTTGTCTGTAGTAGTCTAGTGAGCTAATGGCTCTGCGTCTCTACTGAACTCGGGGAAGATGGAACCACCAAACTCTTTCGATGGCTTTGCATTACCAAATTCTCCAGCTTTTGGGATACCGTTAGAGTCGAATAGTAGTGGTAATGGTCTTATCTATTTGTTCTCGCATAGATATTGCAAATAATAAGTGTTTTAAAGACCGCTGGTGAGGCCATTAGTGAGTGATCTAATGTAGTTAGGCCTTAATATCGACTAATCTGAATCCAAGTATTAATGCTATACCTATAATAGTGAAGCCCGCTGCCAACAAGCCTCCCTGAGCTTTCGGATTTGTAGCTTTCCCGGATCTGTATAAGAGAAAGGTTCCTGCCATCCCGATAAACAGAATCATTGTCGTCACTATAGTTTCTCCTATCGTCTGAACAGATCTAGAGGGAACGATGAAATTGGTCGATCCTTGGTTTGGTCCTTCTATTATTGAATTAAAGACGCCTGATCCAAGAAGGAAGAATACTATTAAGTAGACGACAGCAACAATGAGAGCTAACTGACCGATGTTAATTTGCGGAAACATAACCTACCCGCAAAATGTTTCTATAAAAAGGTTTGCTGACAACCGTGAGAATTGACTAAATAATTTTGTCAAGCAATTTTCATTTTGTCACAGTTGGTCTGTACCAGAATCATTGACTCGCCATGAAGGCTGGACATCTTCCATTCATTTCGATTCTATTGTAGCTTAAGGATGTTAAGCACTCTTAGTTGATAGTTCTCTAAATTGCATATGGGTGGAAATCGGAAATCCTGAGTTCTTGAATTTATAATAAGGTATCCAATCAAAGGAAACATTTCTAGTTATTAAATTGAATATCTTTACTCGAGGACAACTCCACATATTTAGCAACGGGTTATGACACTTGCACCTAAACCTGGCAGTGCACTGGTCCAGTCAAGTTACCAAAGTACAATTTTCTATCTAAAACTATGCATTTCAAAGACGGCAGTTAAATAAGAAGTCAATCAGGACTCATCAACTATTAGGAAAAATATATTATATCCAACCAAAAACGGTGGAATAAAGTTCGTTCAGCTTGGATCTAGTCTTACATGTCACCCATGCCGCCCATTCCTCCAGGTGGCATACCTCCGCCTCCCGGTGGGCCGCCAGATTTGCCTGATGCTATTACGTCGTCGATTCTCAGAATCATCGATGCAACTTCAGTCGCAGATTTAATAATTTGCTCCTTCACCACGAGCGGTTCGAAAATCTCCAACTTGGAAATATCTGCAATTTTGCCGTTTCTTACATCTATTCCTGTCCACTTTGAACCCTTACTTTGCTTTGATCGTAAATCAGTGATAGTGTCAATTGGATCCATGCCAGCATTTTCAGCCAACGTCAACGGAATTACTTCTAAGGATTCTGCAAATTTTTCTGCAGCCAATTGTTCCCTACCTGTTAAGGTACTTACCCAATCTCTCAACTTTGCAGCAGTATATGCTTCCGGCGAACCGCCTCCCGCAACTATAATTGGTCTTTCCAGAACATCTTTTATGACCATTAGTGCGTCATGAACTGATCTATCTGCCTCATCAACAACTCTTTGAGATCCCCCTCTAATAAGTAAAGTTACAGCCTTTGGGTTCTTGCAGCCTTCGACAAAGACCCATTTGTCTGTTTCAATCTTTCGTTCTTCCACTAGATCCGCAGAGCCCAAATCCCTCGATGTCAAGTCATCCAAATTACTCACTACTCGAGCACCTGTTGCTTTAGCCAACTTTGACATGTCGCTCTCTTTGGCTCTTCTAACTGACAAGACCTCTGCTTTGGCAAGGTAATGTTGAGCAATATCGTCTATTCCTTTCTGACAAACAATTACGTTAGCACCGGTTGCTGTGATCTTGTCAACCATATTCTTGAGCATTTTGTTCTCTTCTTCTAAGAACATATTCATCTGATCTGGCGAACTAATGTTGATCTTTGCATCAAACTCCGTTTTCTCTATCTCGAGAGCAGAGTTAATGAGGGCTATTTTTGCTCTTTCAATCTTCTTTGGCATTCCTCCATGAACCACCTCTTTATCTAGAACGATTCCCTTAATCAATTTAGTATCATGCAACGAGCCACCTGCTTTTTTCTCCACTTTGATGTCATCGATGTCAATCTTAGATACCGAATCTGCTTTGTCAGAAACTTGTAAGCAGGCATTAACAACTAGCTCTGCTATCTGTGCAGATTCCCTCGACACAAGCTTGGTTTGCATAGATGTCTTCGCTATTTTTATCAAATCTTCCTTTTCATTATCTCTAATCTTCATACCCATGCTATTGAGCGTCTCTATCGCTTTCAAAGCGCTCTTGCGATAGCCATCAACAATAATGGTGGGATGAACGTCTTTTCCGATGAGCTCTTCGGCCCTTTCTATCAAGGCACCCGCTAATATTACCACCGAGGATGTCCCATCTCCTACTTCATTATCTGTTGCCTTGCTTATCTCCACCATCATTTTTGCTGCAGGATGCTGTACGTCTATTTCCTTCAAAATTGTGGCTCCGTCATTTGTAATCGTCACGTCACCGAGGGTATCGACCAACATTTTGTCCATTCCTCTCGGACCTAGGCTTGTCCTTACCACTTCTGCGATTAACTTAGCAGCAGTGATGTTATTTTTCTGAGCGTCTCTGCCTTTTGTCTGAGTCGCTCCTTCCTTCAAAATGAGTACTGGCATTCCACCAGCTGATCCTTGTTGAACTGTAGCCATATCCATATTCCTCTAAAATTTGTAAATTATGGCACAGTTTGGGATATTTTAAACTTACTCAAGCTTCGCTACTACATTCCTTTGAGAAAAACCAAGAATCTTAAATTACCGGCATGTAGTTGGATCCTAGCCTTGAATCCATGAGTGGTTACATGTTCTATGTGATACTGGAACTCATTTTAATAATTCATCATACCTCCCACTTGCAAGCTCTACATACAATTCTTTTGCAGATTTGTCTTCGATCCTCATCCCAATACTGAGACAAGTTCCTATTACCTCCTTTACTGCTCCAAGCAAATTACTTGCATAGGAGCTGTCGATCTTCATTCTAGCTATTTTAATTGCAGTTTCCATGGATATATTCCCAGAACGGTCGGTGCCGGCAGTCCCAGAACCCTTGGATGCCCCTGATTCCTTTAATATCAATGCAGCGGTCGGAGGAATGCCCACTTCTACATTGAATTTCTTTGTGGATGTATCGACCTCAATTTTTACAGGGACTTTCATCCCTGGAAAATCCTTAGTTTTCTCATTGATTGTATTCACAACCTGTAATATGTTCACACCAATGGGACCTAGGGCAGGACCTAAAGGTGGACCTGCACTTGCTTCCCCACCGTTAACTAATGCAGAAATAGTTTTTGTATCTGCCATAGTTTGAGGAGATTAGAGCTGAAATATAAACGTCAGTCGTATATACTGGAGGTTCTAGATAAATGGGCATACTGGCAATTCGACATTTGTAAATAGCTTCCTCCAAAGATCGTACTTAGTGCGTTACCTTTTTCAAATAATTTGCATCCACCGTCACTGGTATCTGGTATGGGGAATCAAGTAATACTACTGTCGCTTCCTGCTTCTCATAGTCCACTCGGGTAATTTTTGCTTTCATGGCTTTGAAGGGCCCGCCAATGATTTCTACAGTGTCATCAATAACAAGATCGGAAACTACAGGCTTTTTGACAAGGTATCCTTCTATATCCTTGAATGGTAATTCTCCCCGAATCTGGCCTCTGACATGACGAACTCCCGCTAATGCTTCATAAGCAATGTTTGAATCGGGTGCCTCTACAATAATGTAACCTTTAAAATTGTCAAGTATAAGGATCGAGTGAATCCCAATTTTTTTTGCATTAATTCTATTTTGTATGATATTTGCTACGATGTTCTCTTGTCCACCCGCAGTCCTGACAGCGAAGAACTTTGACTCTAAATTAGTTTTTGGTTCAGACACTTGGTTATCTTGCTTGTTCGCTGATCCCGAGGCTGAGATCTCGTCTTCATCGTCTGAATGGTCAGAAGAGGCTGGTAAAGGCGAATTCAATTTATCCTTTGAGCGTTTCCGACCTAAATCCTCATCAGGGTATTCATCAAGGTCATCATCTCTCTCAAGATCTTCATCGCCAGACTCCGGGCCATAATTTTTCAACTAAATGAAAATTAGTATATTGGATTTAATAAATTTACTTCATGTAATTTGCAATTGGACAATAGGCTGGTCGTAATCGTACTGCAAGAAACCTTCGTTGCGTAAAGAGCTTAGCAACGTTGCTGCCTAATAAGTTATATCGCAATGAAAAATAGATGGGCGAAAAAACTATTTAACCCAAGTGATATGTTAAAATCGAAGCAGTTTTTGTTTAGACAGAAAATGATCCCCTGGACCCCTGGAACAGTATATTAAGACCCTATCCCAAAATTATTCTCCTGCAGCAAGCTAAGCATATCAATGTAAAATAGTTCTCTGATTTCTTTTCGTATCTTACTAGTAACTTTCTGAATCTATTGTGCCAAGAATTTGTTCTTTCTACAACCCTAAGTCAATATAGGTACCAACCAATCTATAATGTAATCCATCTCAAGACAGTCTAGCGTTACTCTAATTGGACCGAGAGGCGATTCTTGTTCGTCGTCGATTATCACAACAGTACCAGCAAATGCAGCTTGCTTGTTTAATAAGAAGTACGTGGTATTTCCTAACCGATTATAGTTCAAGACTCGCCTTAGAACTCCCATAGCAGATCTTGACCTAACCTGCTCATAAATCGTACGTAACGACGCTGTCTCATAAGATTTGCCAACAATCATACTTCCATATCTGAACTCGGGCGAACAATCGATCATGTTATCTACTGCTACTGTAACTTTCTCAGGGGACTCAGATGGTTTAACCGAGGCCTGAATCTTTATCTCAATAGTAGATGTGATAGGAGGTTTTCTCAATTGTGCGTTCCTCCAGCTTGAGATTTGTACTTCTTGGGGTTACTGTGGTGATCTTTGACCCATTGTGCAACTATGCCAATGGATATTCGCTTTAGCTCATCAATTGTTAAGCTGTTATTTGATAACACTTCATCGGATAACGCAATTGCCTCACTTATGCCCACTAAGAGCTCACGTTTGTCACGGTTATCAAAATCTTGAACGGTCAATGGTGCATCATCCCTAGCCCTTCTCTTTAGATGTTCGAATCTTATCTTGGTAGAGGCATGAATAGAAAGTAATCTAACTGATCCAACGGTTTTTAGTATTTCAACTTCTGACAAGCTTCGTATTCCATCTACTACAAAATTAGTGGTTTTAAATGTCGTTTTGATTCTTTCAATTTCTCCTTTTATCAAATGGGCAATTGCTCCTGGGCCCATATCAGACCTCATTTTC
>JAICVW010000128.1 GCA_025935105.1 Nitrososphaeraceae archaeon | reverse complement strand
TATTTCGTTACCTGTTCTAGGAATATTTACGGTTGCAGCCCATTCAACTTTAGCACAACCTTGTAAGAACAATGGTCATAGTGTTTTGGGTAAAGGTAAGCAAATATTCGACCAATCAAACCGTTGTATACTTATAGAAAACAACGTTCCTTTAGGTCAACCGCCTTCGACTGGCACATGCACTACTAATTATCAATTGCAGAATGGTGTATGCGTACCTATAACATGTCCTTCTGGATCCATACTACAAAATCGTATATGCGTGCCATTCACAAATCCAGTACAATCTCTACCTGTAGCAACGGCTACAGCTACAATATTACCTTCTTCAACAGTCGTTAGTGGTACTACTGTCACATTAAATGGCTTTGGTAGTTATGCTACTATAAGCGGTGCTATCATTGTATCATATTCTTGGGTCCAAACATTCGGATCTCCTGCTGTGAGTTTAAATGGAGCAAATACTGCAACTCCTGCATTCCAAGCACCTATAGTAGTAAATCATATATCTCTAGTTTTTAGTCTGATTGTTACAGATAGTTTGGGACAGACCAATTCGCCGGTTCCGGTTACTGTTACAGTGACTCCATCAAAACTTAGCAAAAGGGTAGTTAATTAATGAAAATGAAAAAGTACGAAGTACCGGCAGTTCTGGTACTTCTATCACTATCAATGGTTGCAGTAACACCCACGCCGGTTAAGGCTGATGTGTTCCAACAATTTTGCAACGCTGTCGCTAAGGGACTTGCAACAGGACCACAGGCAGCTGCTTGTCCTACATCCCATGCCAATACAAACACTACTACACCAACAGTACCTTCTCAGACTCAGCCGCAGTGTTCAACTGGACAAATTTTGATATCAGGTACGTGCGTACAACTCTCGCCGCCTACCGCTAACGCAGGTCCTAATCAGTTAGTACATGGTGGTTCAACTGTAACACTCGATGGAAGCGGGAGTACAGCAAACACGCCAGGAGCTAGTATAACGGGATATTAATGGAGTCAAACTGCAGGGTCAGGTGTACAATTACAAAATGCAGGTACAGCCACTCCCACATTCATAGCACCAATTTTACCACCGTCACAGAAATCAACTACATTGACATTCTGTTTGACAATCAGTGATAGTTTTGGCCAAATCTCTAGGCCAAACGACGTGACAATTACAGTGAAAAATTCTGGTACTTCACATCACTTCACAGGAACGGTTCGTGAATTAGGGTAAAGTCAATATTAGATTCTGATCCAGATGAACTAGAAGAACGCATAAACACGCTCATCGATGGTAAGAAGATAATAGATATCAAATATCTTATCCATCCTCTAGCTAACATTAATTCGCTAACTCACAACTCCAGTAGTGCAACTCTAGTACATGTGCACCTTCAGTAGTGGTACTAATACTTGTACGTAAGAGCAATCAACGGTGGTGTGTAGGGCGGTAGTAACTCCTCTGCAACCAAATTGACAGGCCTGTCCCGAAGCCATAACCCCATGTACGTAGTTAGATTCTCTATAAATGATACATAGAAACTTTTCTAACCACTGAACTATTTGGCATGTTTTGTAGTTTGATGTAACCTTCAGATTCACATCTGTGATCAGCCTTTACTAATGGCTCTAAGATGTCAAATGATAAGATTGCCTCAATTTTGCTAGAGCAGCATTTTATACACAGCTCACCTCGCAATCCTAGAACCTTTGAATTCGTGGTACCGTTAGGTATCGGACTGTTAGTGGTAGTAGGTATCGGACTGACGATTGGATTCAGTGTCCAGGTGCTTGGCGTATATAGATTGTATAAATAAGGTTTGGGAGAAAGCTGATCTACTATCGTCCACAAAGAGAGCACGCCCATAAGGCTTTAGACATAGCTTTCTATTTACAAAGCACATTATTCATTAAAAAATGTTCTGTCATTATTCATACGTATAGTTAAGGTGTACTTGAAGTGCTATTCTGTGCTGCTTACTATCATACAAACTAGAAGCAAAATGAATAAGATGCATTAGAAGATAAAGATTCAATTAGTTTTCTATATGACTGTATAAGAATGGTATTATAGAGGAGAAGTTTACTTGTGTCGATTAGTTTATAGCATTACTATTTTGGACACTTCAGATTCACATAATACCGCTTAATCTTTCGATTACATCCCTTTATCTTCTTTGAAGTTTAGAGACTGGAGTATCACTAGTGATGAAATACTATAATAATTTCGCTTCAGGCACTTAGCTTAGATATCTGTAGACTCGTAACTAGATTTAACCCACTCTCATCTGCAAAAAATTATTTCGGGTTATTCAGATACAAATGGTTCTTCGTAAGCGATTATCAATTTTGAAATTTCTGGTCTCATCAAATGCATTGCAGGCATCTGGCCAGAGCTAACCATCTTTCTCATCTTCGTGCCACTTAGCTCTTCTCTAAATTCTGGCCCATGTGGACAATTTTTTTCACTTGCATAACTTAAGCATTTTTTGCAATAATAAAACGCACTAAAGAATAATGGTTCAATTCCCAGATCAGGATAATCGCTAAATATCTTGTGCGCTGCAAAAGGTTCGTAGTAATCTCTAACGCCAGCATGATCTCTACCAACGATAAAGTGTGAACATCCAAAATTCTTTCTCATAATAGCGTGATGTATTGCTTCCTTGGGCCCGGCATATCTCATCTCAGTATGAAGTGTTCCAAACACAGTCCTACTTTCAGGGTAGTAGTTTTCTACAAGTGTCTCATACGCTCTTACAATTACTTCATCCTTGAAATCCCCGGGTTTCTTTTTGCCAATTAACGGATTTACAAATAAACCATCATAAATATTCATGGCTGTCTTTTGCAATGTTTCATGAGCAACATGTGGAACATTTCTTGTTTGAAAACCAACCATAGTTTTCCATCCCCTCTTTTGAACTTGGGATCTAGTCTCAAGTGGGCTCACTCGAAACCGTCTTAAGGGCGACTGAGGGATTTTTATGAGCACTTTAATTTTACCTCCTATGAACAGATCTTGAAGTCTATTGATTTTGTCAACTCCCGGGTGTTTTGGGTCATTTGTCTGATACACATTTTTGGCAACAAAGCCTTGATCATAAGAATAAATTTCTTCTACATTGACAGTTCCAAAATGCTGATTACCAGTTTTTAACAAGACTTCACCTGCATCCTTCATCTTTATCGCCGTTTCATGATCTACATCCAATATTATAGGAATAGTCCAAGCCAAGCCATTGTTTAGGCGACCAGATTTGACAATACTTTGAAAGTCATCTTCTCCAACAAATCCCTCAAGAGGGCTAAAAATACCATCTGCTATGTTTTCAATATCATTTCTCAGGTCGTTACTAACTTCAATTGAAAACATTCCATCAATATCCATTTTAGCAGAGTGAAATCTGTTTACCAGTTTACCTCCATGAGGTCTGGGTATCCTATCAACACTAGTCAAAAATGTTCCCTATTTTTTTGATTTGGGTTTGGATTGTTTAATTGGATCCCAATGTAGTCCACATTCTTTATGTGTATCTGTAGCCGTTTCCCACCACCATCTCCCAGATCTAGGATCTTCATTAGGATGTACTGCTCTTGTACATGGCTCGCAACCAATGCTTGCATAGCCTACATCGTGCAATTTATTGTAAGGAACATCATTTTTATGAATATAATCCCAAACCATATCGTTAGTCCAGTCTGCTAATGGATTTACTTTAACAATGTTGTTATGTAAAAAATCAACTTCCACTTTTTGAATATGAGATCTTGTAATTACTTGTTCTCTCCTTAATCCCGTAATCCAACCATCCAGCCTACTTAAGGCTCTGTTAAGAGAGTGTACTTTTCTAATTTCACAACAGAGTTTTCTGTTCTCAATACTTTCATACATCAGGTTCATGCCTCTTGTTTGAACCATTTCTTCAACCTCTTGACGCTCTGGAAAAAATGTCTCTATTTGAATATCATATTTTTTACGAACCTTGTCAATTGTGTCGTATGTCTCTTGATTTAGTCTGCCTGTATCTAAAGTGAAAACTCTGGTCTTCTCTTTGTCGATTTTTGCCATAATGTCAACAAGAACTACATCTTCTGAACCGAAACTCGATGCTAGGCCAATTCTCAGTCCAAACGTATTCAATGCCCATTCTAAAACTTCCTCGGCAGATTTTTTTTCCATTTGCAGCGCGATTTGCTCTATCTGAGGAATAGTTAGTGTCAGCTTTGAATCCATTATCTTCTCCATGTAATGGCAGATCGTACTCCCAGTGGACTTATAATTTGTGCGCTATCACAGGCCTTGTTCGAGTAACACACGATAATAATCCCAGATAAATATTATATTGTATTATCTGAATTAATTTCTAGAAATTTATCAAATTGTATGGTAAAGTTTCATTTATTAATGAGTGCACTTATATAATCATATAATAAAGCAGGATTTAATGGTTGTGAGGGATTATTATGAGTGAGAGCTTTTGGAGACAGGTTGAGGAATATCAACAACTTGGGTTTGATCCTTTGCGTTGGATTCCGACTTGTTCAAACGAGGTAGATTATTATCTATTACAACATTCGCTAAAGGAAGTTAAGCGAAGTAATCTAAAATTAACACCAACATGGTTCGATAGCTTCCATTATGCAGATGGCAAAGTTCCTGAACTAACTAGAAGAGTATACGATTTCGAAAATCCCTCAATTGAGAAGGAAGTTGAAATAAAACGTGCGCTTTCAATGTTTCGTGTTCATAATATTTTGGGCCATGATCAAGCTTTGCTTTCTGACGCAGCTCAAAAATTCTTTGATAATTTTCATTCAAAGGTATACGTAAAAAAGAACACTATGGCTATGACAGCCCTACATAAAGCCCAATTTGCTCTACTAGACTATATAGAATTACATAGGGGCGATAAAGTAGGATATACATCTGCAAATAACGCCATAACGCAAATTACCGATCCGACTCAAAGGCCAGAGTCAGAAATTCACAGTAATATTGCAATGACTGCAGGAATGGAAAATCTTAATCTACTTGGCTGCACCTCAGGATTCAAATTATTTCCTGTATATGATGCACCAACTGAACAAATGCTGGACAAGATTAGAACAAATCTTGATGCGTTTACATCTCGTTACAATATAGCTATGGAAGACTATAGCTCCCTTAAAATTGGCTATCTCTTTTTTGGTACAACTGCTCTTGCAAATACTGTGAAGGAATTACCCACAAGATACGATCAAGTAGAGGAAGGAATGCAAATTATTATTTCAAATAAAATGGGAACAATGCCCGCTCTAAGTCTATATATGTTAACACAAATGGATGATAATAATATAACCAAATTTGAGCAAAATGGGATTTCCATGGACCTTCTTTCTGCCGCAAAAGACGAGATTATAAAGGGTCTGAGTGAACCACATTTTTCCCTGGGAAAAATAATATCAAAATATTGTCCTGATTTCGGAATGGAGTATGACAAACATAATCATATAACAGCAGTATACCCAGCTGTAACAGATGGTTTCTTTGCAATAGGAAAGCTTGCAGAACTGACAAACTCCAATATTGTAATCAACGAGCTCCCAATCAAGTACGAAGAAATTTGTAGGTTTGCAACTAGAGAATTATTAGTAGAAAACGCAACTGCCTCTTCAAACGGCTGCCATCTTATAGTTGCTACAAGTGATTTAGCAAGTTTGGTGATAGATGATCTCCGGAAACATAACTTTGAACCAACAGTAATCGGATCCTTCGCAAAAAGGGAAAGATCCATGGTGACAACTGAAAAGGAGCTTACTCAATTTATTGCTTCCAAATCAAAGCTTGCCAGACTTCATTCCTTGGCCCAAGCAGAAGCACAACAATAATATTAAAAAATGCAACTATCTGATTCTATTCAATCTAATCAAATCAATCCATTCCCATAAATGTTTGTACTGCAATCTAAGCTTTGACTATACATCCAAAGTATTAGCAATAAAGGGTGTTCAAATGATCTAATGGGATGGCGATATACTGCAGGCAATTTCTCACCTAAACACTGATAGCAACATGTCAACTATGTATCAGAACATGTATTTTCCATTCCATTCCATTCCATTCCATTCTATACTGCATAACATAAATACGTAGAATGGTCTAATTATTTTGTCCATTATACTTTTAGCTTGGTAATCTGATCTTCAGTTTCTGGATAATACGTCTAGTATTTTGAATAATGCTTACAAACATGAATCTAATGCTAATGTAAGGGAGAGAATCCTGCTCATTAGACGAATCATGTCTGATGATCAAGATATGCGAGTAGTATCTAAAGAACTTCACAGGTCGATAGCTTGGGCTTACAAATGGCTTGAGAGATTTGATAAAGATGGTCTGGAAGGTCTGAAAAATAAACCAAGAAGCGGTAGGCCTCCGGATGTATCCCAAGAGAAGCTATCAAAGATAAGAACTGAGCTATCTGAAAATCCTTCAGGATGGCAAGCCAAAGAAATTATGAACATAATTCATAGAAAAACAGGTGTACGATATCATGAAGTTCATGTCTATAGGTCATTACATAAGTGGGGTTTTAGTCCTAAAGTTCCAATGAAGAGATTTGTAAATACTGCTTCAGATAAAGAAAAGAAGCAGTTCCAAGACCAAGAAAATAATCGCAAATATACCTAAGGATTTCACAGTTGCAGTATAAGATAGACGAATCTATATTCGTATATGATGCCCTGATAAGAAGAATGTGGACACCACAAGGAAAACGTCCAATAGTAACAGTTACAGGCTCACACCAGAGAACATGTGTATTTGGCACACTTACTATCGACGGTAAACAATTATTTAGACAGTTCAAAGCATTTGATCAGTACTCTTTCATTTCCTATCTTCAACAACTAAAAAGAAAATTCCACAAGCTGATCTTATTTCTTGATAGAGCACCACAGCATTGTCGCTCCAAGAAGGTCAAAGCATACTTGGATAGAAATAGCGATACAATGATTATTGAGTTCCTTCCAAAAGGATCACCTAATTTAAGTGCAATAGAAGAATGTTGGAGACAAGGAAAAAGTGATCTA
>JAICVW010000293.1 GCA_025935105.1 Nitrososphaeraceae archaeon | reverse complement strand
ATCTAATGAAAGTATAGCCCAAGAAGGACATTGTACTGGAGTGGTACCAACGCCACCCCAATTACCTTTCATCAGTAAAAGCTGCTTAATACCATTAATTACAAAGTTAGGATATTTGTTTTTCAGCATAACAAGCTTATTGACCACTTCATCGCGCTTTTCTCCAAATGGCATCCACAAAGGGTCATCCTTAATAAATGGAGTATGAAATTGAAATCCTATTTTGTTCACTTTTCCAATCCATTCATCTGTTAAATCTTCAATGGTATCATAGTTCAAAGCATTAATGGTCATTGTGATCCAAATGTCTTTCCATGCTGGTTTATTATTGCGATTAGGACCTGCAATATAGTCTAAAATGTTCTGTTTAGTCTTTGAATACGAACCCTCTCCTCTGATCTTATCGTGTACTTTTTCAGTCCCGTCCATGGAGATCCAGTAAAAATAAAGGTCCTTGAATCTCTTCAGAGGGTAAGTTGCATTGGTCACAACACAGACGCGCTTTGGCATCTCTTCGCAGAACACTTGGATGACGTCTGGACGTAGAGTTGGTTCACCACCAACTAATGTTACGATAAAAAGATGGTTCTTTTTGAAGGTATCTTTAATTATTTTCCGCCATTGTTCTGCGCTTAGGTCTTTATTGTCATTTTTTCTATTTAGCCACCAATAACAATGAGTACAATGAAGATTGCAAATATTGATGATATCTACCGATCCATACATCATTGGCTTTGCATTAAGCAGCCTGATGCTAGCGTATTTCGCAAAAATACTGAAATAAAAGGGCATCTCACGAACAAGATCGGTTATTCCGCGTCCATAGATTAGATCAGTCATAACAAACACATACATACTCTTACCTACTAAATAAACTGCTAGGTCTTCAAAATCTCTTACCAGATGAAAGCCTCGTGTCATCTATGGGCATAGTCGTATTACAGAAACAATATCCTCTTCAGCTAAGAGAACTCAGTTAACATGCTGTATTGTATGGTTGGAAATTGCATCAAACAGTTAAAATGAATTTATGCACTTCCCATTAGAGCGTCAATATGACTGGTTTTACCTCGGGATGGAGAGTCAGTTGACGATCTCCCACTGAAGCGGGTGGGAGTTTCCATGCTCAATACATCTGCAGATGCTTTTTTTGGAGCGACAAAAAGAATAAACAATATTAGAATTGAAAAGCCAAATAATGTAGGTGTTTTTTGATCAGGATCTTGCCGGCAATGTAATTCCCTAATTCTACGTGAGCTTAACTAGATGTGAACAGTATATCCGAATCTAAACTAGATGATCATACCTACATCAAGCTTGTAGGAATGGGTCTAGACAGCAATCATTTGCAGATAGCTGTGATGAACGAGAAGAGAGAGGCTTTGAAAATTCAAGGACAGACAACAATCTTAAATTAGTGAGTTAGATAAACCTAATGCTTAGATATAACTAATTTAATCCAGCCTGTCATCCGCCAAGTTTTATTCACATCAACTGTCTTGTGCTGCTAGATTACATTTATTTATCACGTATGTTCAACGCATTAACTAGCAATAAATCCTCGTTCGTTGCAAGAAGTTCGGATATAGCTTTCGTATATATTTCGTAGATAACCTTCTCCTCGGCATAGTTAACCTCTTTTTGCTCATATTTTTTGGACAGCTTCACGAGGTGACGAGATAGACTCTCTGCTATTTTGTTTGAAATAGTTGGAGTTTGGACGATACTATTATTACTACTATTATTTCTGATTAGCATAGACATTACTCCTCTGGCCCTTTCGAGGCTGACTGGAAAAAAGTAGCGAGATATATTTTTGGGCAATGAGTCTAGATCATAGATGAAAAGGTACGCTGCTGCCAAAAAAAATATCTGTTTTATTCCGTGTCTTTCGTACTCCCTTTTGGTAACAACGACTAACTTCTTGGTTCTAAGTATTTTGATATGATAATTTAGGGATGCTCCAGTTAACCCCAACTCATCAGCCATCTGGGCCTGAGTCATAGGTTTTTGTCTCAGCAGGTCGAGTATTGCCCTTCGCATAGGATCAATCAACACTTTCGCAACTCTTGAACTATTTACAATATATACTGCTTTCATTATTATTCCTCCAGTTTATACATCGATCTCTATTGGGCTTACTTTGGCTGTCTAAAATTCTCTTGGATATATTTTCTGAGTCTTTGTGCATCGTTATTGCTTATTAAGATATTGTCATGAAATACATATTTTTTACCTTTAAATGCATTTATATCGAGTGAAGCAGTCCCGTGTTCGTGTTTCTGTTCATCCGAAGTGGGGATAACCAACTCCATCTTTAGTTGAGGTCCACTTGAGAGCATTCCTCTCTCAGCTGCACCTCGGACAAGCAGATCATTATTCTTGTCCTTCCTTGGTCTGTCGAACTGTAGTGTATATCTGTTGATTCTATCCTCTATTTCAATTTTCAGCTTGTCTTCTTTATTCGGTTTTTCTATCTTGAAAATATATTTCTCAAGACCTTCTATTTCAATAATGTTTCCAATAGCTATATTTGGATCATCTTGATATTCTGAATTCTCATTCAAAGATTTAGGAATCCAAGTCATGCCCTCCTTTGCCACAGTTATCTTAAACCTTCCGTTATCTCCACTAATTCCAAGATGAGAATCCACATTTTTTTGTAGCTCAGTGGCTGTCATTGCTTTAACTGGACCTTTGAACCACTGGTTTTTGCTCTCCTGAAAATCCATTAGTCCTCTATAATGAACCAAGTAACATTCTTTTGCATTCCATCTTCTTACAAGCTGATAAGCATCACTTACAGAAATCATCCCTGTCTCGGGATGGGGATTATAGCTTTGAGTACCTAGAATCAATAGATCTGGATTCCATAGTAAATTCTCGTCTACTTCTGGTAAGGTCAGAAAGTCCCATCCACATATGATCTTTCTTTCGTTGGTTCTTACGACATAAATAACTGAGCCTGAGGGCGAATCCTCACCATGTAATGCTAAGACTGGCGATATCGAAAATGGTCCAACCTGGAATATTTCACCTGGCTGTATGTTATTAAAGAAAACAGCTGATTGTTTCTCTGCAAGCTTGGGAAACTTGGTTATGATTTGGTCACGGCATCCATTAGTGCAATAAATATTCAATTTGTTAGACGCACTCGTTTTATTTGCCAGTAACGGGAGTTCCTTAATATGATCATCGTGGGAATGTGTAATTAGTACAGCATCAGGAATATGCGATAA
This sequence comes from Nitrososphaeraceae archaeon, assembly GCA_025935105.1. Lineage (GTDB taxonomy): Archaea > Thermoproteota > Nitrososphaeria > Nitrososphaerales > Nitrososphaeraceae > Nitrosopolaris. The sequence continues at coordinate 1,485 of JAICVW010000293.1, read as the reverse complement.
GCTTGCCTGTCGATCAGCCGCTGCCATGTCAGCAATATAATCCTCTATGCTCTTGACTACCCCCTCGCCAACATCAACAAGAAGATGAGAAAATCTATTTTCTCCATTGAGAGAGCTATCTTTTGTGAATATGGAACAAGATGTATTAGCAGCTCTCTCCATTCTCTTTACTTCTGCTGCTCTTTCAGACTTTTCCTCATCGCCCATAGTTGAAAAGTCTGGCAGCGTTCCGTTTATTCTTACAACCAGATCATGTCCTATGTTCAGGTTCTGTATGTTCGGGCTCTGTGAGTCAAATTCTGCTCTCACATTTTTGTTCATACCAACTAGAGCCATACTATGCTACAATAAGACAACATATTTAATAAATCTAATGTCTAGACATATCTAATATGCAAAGATTCTTTTTATAGAACCAATAGATTTACTATTTGTTATACATATAGTTTTTATGCCTAATACTGATATATAGCTAAATTGAGCGAACCTGAAACAGATCCAAATTCAGGAATATTTTCGAATATACCTGGCAAGAAAATGGCCGCACTCGTGGCAATTATAATAGTTGGAGGTTTCTTTGGTGTCCAAGCTATGTTTGGTTTTCCAATTAAAGATCTAATAAGAGGGGACATCACCGAACAGGCAAAAGTTGTTACTAAATCAGAAGGAACTTGTGTTGTAATGGGCTCAGATCAGCATCCAAGAGGTATCGCTAACTGTCCTTACAAAGTAGGTGATACCCTTATTATAACTTATAAACAGGGAACAGCCCCTATCGAAAAATATCATAAGGACTAGTTATAAGAAGTAACATAAGATTACTTTACTTTACTATTACTTCTCCTAACATTGTTGGATGAAGAGTACAAGAGTATTGTACAGTTCCAGGTGTGTCAAATGTGTGTGTAAAAGTTTTTCCAGGAGCCATAATCCCAGAATCAAAACCATTAGCAGGGGTGTTGCCAGAAGGATTTCCTTCCGTGACTGTGTGGCCAGTGTTATCGTTATTTGTCCATGTGACTGTTGTTCCTACAGACACAGTAAGTGGTGAAGGACTGTAAGGCTCCGTAATGCCAGGATTTGATGCACCTTTGATTATAGAAACTTCAGCTGATTTGGATTGGCCTAAGGCGTCAGGTGCAAGAATAACGGCCCAACATATAATTGCTAGAGCCAGTACAACACCGCCAAAAGCAAAGGGGTGTTTGACAGCATTCGACTTTTTCATCACATAAAAGTATATGATAATACATTAGATAAATCTAACTATTTCAACCACGGCTGATGTGTGGTCGTCAAATATTATTCCTAGATTAAACCTGGAAGATTGTGTCGACAGCTAATTGCTTGATCCCAAAAAATGCCTTGTTGGCCCATTCTTTGAAGCCTACAAACCCTAGCTTGGTATATCTATCTATTACTTTCTGGGTAGTCTGGTTATTTAGAAAATTCTAATGTAACTCCTCTCCTCCCCTTGAAATTTGT
>JAICVW010000686.1 GCA_025935105.1 Nitrososphaeraceae archaeon | reverse complement strand
TGATAAAGGCATATATGAAATGGAGTGATCAATTCAAGGCTTTGTAGGCGTCATCACGTGAAATTAGTTGGAGTGTTCCGCAGTCTGGTTGTTCTTAAATCTCTTTATTCCCTCGGAAATCTTGCGTTTTGCCATTTCTCTGTCCTTCCATCCTAAAACCTTGACGTACTTACCTTTCTCTAATTCTTTGTAGTGTTCAAAAAAATGCACAATTTGATCTTGCAAATGATGTGGAATGTCCTCGACGTCATTGATTGCTGAAAAGGCTGGGTCGATGTTGTTAACTGGAGCTGCGATGATTTTGGAATCTTGACCCTTCTCATCTTCAGTTAGTAGGACGCCTATGGGCCTTGATGTCAGTACAACCATCGGGAATAGAGGATCGTTACCAAGAACCAGAACGTCAACCGGATCCCCATCTTCTTCCAGAGTCTGTGGTATAGAGCCATAATTGCATGGATAATTCATTGCACTTAGAAGTATCCGATCAACGATTAGAAATCCGCTCTGCGAATCCAATTCGTACTTTGTGCTGCTGCCTTTTGGAATTTCTATTATGACGTTTATTTCCTCAGGTGACAACTTGCCAGGACTCAAACGATTAGGATCTGCCAAGTTTAGCACTTTAGTTCAAATCGAATATATTCTTAATGTTTGTCCGAACAAAAAACATAAAGACGTGCCATGGGAAAGTTCTCAGTCTTGGAGCTTAAACTATCCGGTAGGTTCGACGGGAAGGCTATCGAAACAGAGGTTCGACAATATCTTTCTTCTATCGACGTCGGATCCCTTTTGGAATCAGAATTACCAGAAGATAAAAGACCGATTGCTTTCGTAGAAGGACCGCCCACATTAAATGGTGCGCCACATGCCGGGCATCTAAGGGGAAGGGTAATCAAGGATCTCTGGTTCAGGTTTAACTCTCTGAAGAAAACGAAGGTCATATTCAGAGCAGGATGGGATACTCAAGGTTTGCCTGTTGAACTACAGGCCGAGAAGGAATTGGGCTTAACTGGAAACAAAGCAGAAAATATTATCAAAGCTGGTTTAGACAAGATAGTAGAGGCCTGTAAGAAAGTAATACTGAGGTATAACGAGAGCTGGACAACTGCAGATAAGTTGCTAGGCATGTCGTTTAATTATGAAAAAGCATATTGGACCTTTCGCGATGATTATATAGAAAGAGAGTGGAGTCTCGTAAAAAAAGCTTGGGACGCTGGTCTCTTGAAGGAATGGTTCCGAGTCGTGGCTTACTGTCCAGGATGCCAGACCTCTCTTAGCAATGCTGAGGTAAATCAAGGGTACGATATGGTTGAAGATCCTTCATTATACTATAAAGTGAGATTATGTGATGAGGATGCGTTCCTTATTGTGTGGACTACTATGCCTTTCACACTGGTAACTGATGAATTGATTGGTGTCAATCCAGATGCAAGCTACGTGTACTTGACTGTAAATAACGAGACCTGGGTAGTTTCTGAAAATAGGCTACACGAACTGATGGCTGAACTTGGAATAACAGATTTTAATGTAGAGAGAACTATCTTAGGATGCAAACTCAAGGGCTTGCGCTATATCCATCCATTGCTAGGCCTGATCCCTAAATTGCAGCAAATGGCGGCTTCCGGTGCTGTGCACTTTGTGGTATCAGAAGAGTTTGTAGAAACTACTACAGGAAGTGGCTTGGTACACCTTTCACCTGCCAATGGCGAACAGGACTTCGAGGTCGCCTCACGATTGAACCTACCTATTTTTGTTCCCATCGATGATAGAGCATACTTTACGCTAGATGCAGGGGAATTCGCCAATTTGTATGTGAGGGATGCAGATAAGAGAGTAGTTGAAGAGCTCAAAGCTTCAAAGTCATTTGTTAAAGTAGGAAAGATAAAGCACCAGTATCCCAGATGTTGGCGTTCTAAGCATAATTTAGTCTG
>JAICVW010000407.1 GCA_025935105.1 Nitrososphaeraceae archaeon | reverse complement strand
TACCCCTTCAGATAGCGCAGAAGATACAAGATATAAGCCGATTGAGTTAAACATAGCAAAATGGAGCGACAGATTCTTTCTTTGCTTGGCTGATAGATTTTATAATTGTCACTATCGGTATTTTATGCAGCAACTTTTCCGCTTTGGTTTGAGAGCAATCCTAGCAGATGGTTTAATGGTGCAGGAAGTATAGGATTTGTTGCCCGCAGTCTGATATTTCTTGCATATTGGACCTATTTTGAATCATCGAGTGGTCAATCAATAGGCAAAAGGATTTTGCATCTGAAAACAGTAAATATTTTGGGAGAGCCCATCGATATCAAGGAAGCATTAATAGAAAGCTTTGGTAAAGCATTTTTGCTTCCAATCGATGTAATTCTAGGGTGGATATTTACAAATGATAAACGGCAAAGAATTTTTAATAGGGCAAGCAATACAGTTGTTGTTAAGCTGAAATTCAGAGAACGAGACTCAGATCGAGATGTTCTTTATAGGAAAGAAAATTAATTAAAGTAAATTGAAGTTTGGTAGATTAACTCCATCAAATGTATAGCAAGTAAACAAGTAATTGTAATCTGAGTAATTTGTATCTAATTGTGCTTTGCCCATGAATCTTCCGGTTATAATCGAAGGTTTAGTCGAGATAGTTCCCTAACAGAAGCTGACTTTGCTGCCTACTATTTTTAACTTGTGCCTGATTGAACTAGCAAGAAGGATTGATGAAGTTAATCCATTCAGAATTTGGGGCCAAGTCAAACTAGAAGATGGCAACTGGGTCAGGATATTCCTATCGATAAATGTCGAGTCTATCTAAATTGGATAAGGTTGCATAATGGATTTATAATTCTCGGATTAACTAAAAGCTGTGGAATGTAAACATAATCAAATCATAAGAAACTACAATCGGCTTTATGTCGCAATATTATTTGCATTTGGACTTTGGTCATTGATAATTTCAGGATCTCTTGTTACATCGGTAGTATATGGCCAAATGCATAAGAAAGAATCTGTTAAAATAGCTTCATGGGAGATATCCCATGCTGATGGACTGATTAAGGCGGATATTTCACACAGTGAGCAAGTTGTTAAAGCAGAAACATCCCACGTGGCGCAGGCTTTAATTTATCTTCCACAGGTAATCAGGACTCACTAAGACCTTTGTATAGTAGTCACTTATTCACAGGTGACAATTATGAAATCAGGTAATAAACAGGAAAACAAACGCATGTTTAGCAAGATGATAGTGGCTTCGTAGCATGTAATTACAACTATGCCCGATTCATGGCGAAGGCTGTGAATGTGCGCCGATGCTGATGATGTTAATGAAGTTATCTACAAGGCTTGACAGTCTTAAATTTTAAATATTACACACATGAATCTAAAATGTGGAAAAAGCAAAGGAATATGCCATGAATTGGAATTCCTTCGAAATAGGGAGAAGATCGGGCAAGTATCCAGGGGAATATTTGGGATTTGTTAATGGGAAGCTCTTTCCCACTCAAATGACGTAGTGCTCTAGACCATTTTATTCAGTGGTATCTTGATGTCTAACCGTTTTTGTCAATATAGGACTTCCACCAGTCAGCTGTGAAATTAGTGTACGCACTACGAATTAAATAGATGAAAGACATCCTATTTATTTCACTAATTAAACCCACAATCGCCGCGTAACTTGTTTGCTTCTGGCTAACCAGCATATTTTAGTATAGAGACTTGTCATCTGGAAGAGCTGGATACGTATTATCAGCCCTATATGTTAATTCTTTTGTATTAGCCATTGGAATTATTCCGCGCTCTCTATAAGATAACTCCTTTATCCTCTGATTTAAAATCCATAGATCTTTCCTTCTTTCTTCATTTTCAAGCCAGTTCACTCGATTCTGTAAATAGCCAATCCTTCTTGCAGGTACGGTAATTCTCCAGTGCAGATTATCCTTAATATTTCAAGTACTTCATTTCTACCCAATCCTCGAGAATGAAATATTTTGTTGAGTTCTAGGAAGGACGGGAGGTAGTCCTCTATTTCGTCATATACCTCAACTAGTTCATGCGCACCTTTTAATTCCAAAAACTCTCGATGTATTGCACGTACTATGTCAGCAGGCAAGTCTAACGCAATTGCAACATCAACAGGACTTTTGCCTTCTGAGAATAACTTGATGGCCTGTGTAGTTTTAGATTTGGATTTGATATCGTCTCTCTCTTCTAGTTGGCCATCCTGTCCTTCTATTTCCTCTTTATAGCCATTAATTATTGTCTTATATCACGAAAAGAGACATGTGCACATGGGCTATTTCTTTGAGGTCTTAGCTTCTGTGTATAGTTGGATTACATACCGTTCTTTCTGATCCCTGGTCATGTTTGATTCCCAAACCAAAATTTACCTCAACTATAATTATCGCCAGTACCTAATAGCTTTTTCCCCTGTTTCCATCTGTTACCAAGTTTATTGCTTATTGTTACCACCATGTTTCCATCTGTTACCAACTTTTTGTCTACTGTTACCATGATGTTACCACCTGTTTTCAGCTGATACCACCTGTTACCACAGAAATTGAGTCGTGCGAGAAATACCCACCCCCTATTGGATCCTTAGAAAAACAAAAAAGGATATCATCTTACTGTTTTCTTGCATCCTTTCTTAGTATCTTATGACATATTTTAAATAAATAATGATATTTTAATGCATTATTATTAGTTATCGTCAAGTGAATTTGCGATTTGTTTAGTTATGTAACAAAGCACATTTACTACTTCATTCTTTCTTTATATTGGTCTTAGACTGTAATTCAATGCCTAATATGATATATTTAATCAATACGCGTAGGCACCGTCAACAGGTCTACATTGGTTACACAATGCTGTTTCTTCTTGTGAATTCGGCTTTTTCATGCGTTTTACCTCAACGCTTTCCAATCCGCATTGATCACACTTCCCTATCATAGGTAATTAACACTTTAATTTTAATGAAAGCTTCAGCGTTACTTTACGCAATCGCTAACTCTTCTAGTTTTTGTTCTCTCGGCCGTTCCTTTAGCCGCCTAGAGTTTTGTTGCCCTTTCTGACGCGTTGCCATATATACAGCCAATCCACCGGCAGCCGCCCCTAGTCCTACTAGAAGCCAAATCCAAGTTTTATTACCCATATGAACTTACAAGAATACCATATCTTATTTTAAAGTTATATCTGAAGTCTATTACAATAATTATCTCTATACATCGAAAAGGAATGAATAGAAAAAAGAAAAAACGGACCGTGTCTGTCTGCCTGCACTGAGGATCAGACGATCCAGGCTTGGAGAGGTGTCACCCTGCCTTGATCGACATAGGCGTACTTAAAGACAGAAAATACCGTACCAGACATTAACGCAAACCAGCTAATCCAGGCACGACGACTATTACAAGTTGACAACAGAAGGTTATTGTGGAAAGTGTAAGGTTAGGCGAGATATGAGAAATGAAAAGGGGGTGAGGATGAAGGACGGCCGAAGTGGCATCTCAGGGTTTGTGTTAGAAGATTTACTACAACCGTATCGAATTCCAGAATAATATTACACTGTGCTTTTATACTATATATTCTTCTATAAAAAATATTGAATAGTTTCAAAATAGCTATTTTACTCTGCTTAACTGGCGTGTTTGCTATGATTGTTGCTCCATCATATCTGACACCAAATGTCGTGAAAGCCTATAGCTGTAGCAGCAGCTCTTCAATCCATGCCATTGGCGCATCGTCAAGTGTTAGTGGTAGTT
>JAICVW010000024.1 GCA_025935105.1 Nitrososphaeraceae archaeon | reverse complement strand
TCAGTACCTGATATTTCCGAACGGAATTTGTTTTACCACTTGGTCTTTGCTTAATTCTCTCTACAAGAATTATTTGGTTATTAAGCTCTAATGCAAGGCTTTTTTGTTTTAGCATAATTCTAATCTCGTTTGCAAAATCTAGTAGTCTATCTTGATTGACATTATTTACGTGAACTCCTACAAGCATATACTTGGTAGGTTCGAATTTACCTTCGAAATAGCCATCGAATTCTATAAGAGACATTGCTCCGTACTGCTCAGCAATGTGGCGTACGATTTCCAAATACCCCTCGGTTCTGGGAAGATAAAACTTTATAGTATCGCTTAAAGATCGCACTTTATAATTCAAATTTATTATACTATGTTTAGTTCTAAGGTGCTAATAAATCAACGTATATTTGAGGTGCAGCTATGCAAATTGGCAAAAATTATAGCATCCCGTAAATCGACATTTCGATATTGAGTGTTATGCAATATACTTCGTAGAAACTGTATCTGTGCACTTCGCATAAAACTTTAGAACTTAGGATCACCTCTTCCCAGTTGTTATAAGGGAGGGAGGTCTTTGGTTTTGATATGCCCACATCATAGGCTGTCTGAGCTCATCCTTTCAGTTCAATCTAAATCCGATCATGTCAATCTCCAGCGTCAACAGTGATAAACAAGCACCTGAATGACTTAATACGTTGAATCAGCTTATAGGCTTCCTCGAATACCTCAATTTTATCGCTAGTAGCACCAGGTTTAATAATACACCAACCGAATTCCCTCCTGCGATTACTATATCAAACTTAGCTGCCCCATATATAACCCAGAGGGATAATCCAATGATCAAAGTAACTATCAACCAGACTGAAACGTCATCCATTTCCTTTGTCCTCAGGCCCTTTATAATCTGAGGTAACGTACTTGATAATGAAAAGAGTGTTGCCGATATGCCTATTACGGGTAGTAAAAAGGTGCTCACCATATTATATCCAAGCTTGTAAAATTGAAGTATTAATAAAAATTCTAGAGCCTCAATAATTCCTTTTATTTGTTGTTATATCATCAAAATACCTGTCCAACACGGTTCTCTCTTTCCATGACCAATGGTGCTTTCATTATACGGAAAGCCGTCATTAAGAATATCTTCATTTCCGATTTTGATCTCATTGATTCTCTTGATGAATTCTATCTACAAGGGCTAACTTGCATCTGGATTCTTCAGATACACTATTACTTAAATGTGATGGACTTTGAACTTATTAGATAGTAGTAGTTAATATGTAATAGCTATTCATGATCGATATATTCGGAATTGGCGGCTCATTCAGACAAAGAACTTACTGAGGTTTTGTATGGCAGTGAGAACATAATTAAAAAGACATCAGAAACCTTTTCTTGGATAGAGAGTACTCTGGATGGTTGCATTGATCATACAGAACTAGCTATGCATGTCATCACCCCTGTAATCTGGAATGGGCTGAACAAGCTGAAAGAAAGAGGAGTCAAATTGAAGCTGGTTACAGAGATTACAGCAGATAATATCACTTATGCCAAAAAGATTATGGAAATTGCTGAAGTCCGTCATTTAAAGGGTGTAAGGAGCAGTTTTGGAATAGCTGATGGAATAGAATATCTTGACCATGCAATTTCGGATAGAAATGAACTATCGCATGCAATAATAAGTAATGTTAAATCAATTGTAGGGGCAAAACAATATTTATTTGAAACTCTCTGGAATATATCTAGACCAGCTGAACAGACAATTAAAGAAATTGAAGTAGGAGTTGAACCAACAAAGACAGAGATAATCCAAGATACTACGGTATCGATATCTCGTGCCTATGATGTAATAAAATCAGCAAAAGAACAAGTATTGGTGATATGGGCAACTTCAAAGACATTTATCATTGGTATGAATTCTGGGGTTGATAAACTCTATTCAGATGCAATCCGTAATGGGGCGATAGTAAAGCTACTGATTCCACATGGAGATAACGTTGAGGCGATAGTAAAAGATCTAAAACAAATAGTTCCGCAAATAATTATCAAGACTGCAGATAAGAGTTTAGAGACTAAAATCACTATTCTAGTTGTAGATAGAAGAGAGGTAATGACATGGGAATTAAGAGACGATGAAATACAAAATCCATATGAAGCTGGTGGCCTGGCAACATATTCTAATAATGAGTCAATTGCTTCATCGTACGCAACTATTTTTGAAAGCCTTTGGAAGCAAACAGAATTGTATGAACAATCACAAAATTTCAATAAAATGCAAAATGACTTTGTCAATATAGCAGCTCATGAGCTTCGTACTCCTATACAGCCTATAATTGGTCTGACTCAAGTTCTACGTTCCCAGATAACAGATAGTAATCAACAAGAATTATTGGATGTTACCATTAGAAATGCGAAACGACTCAATAAACTGTCGTCTGAGATATTGGATGTTACAAGGCTAGACAGTAATAACTTTGAATTAAATAAAGAAGTATGTAACCTTAGAGATATAATTATCAATGCCATCGATGATATAACGCTAAGCAACGAGTTTAGCAACAAAAAGGATCAGCTTCAGCTATCATACGAACCTCGAGACATTTTATTAAATGTAGACAAATCGAGAATAGTTGAGGTACTTACAAATTTGTTGAGTAATGCTGTCAAATTTACCTCAAAGGGTACAATAACCATCAGCGTAGAACAACAACAGAACGATAAGGATAATGCTACGGATAGGAGTAACAAGAAGACGGTCACAATTATGGTACGAGATACTGGTCAAGGAATAGATGCCAGCATGTTGCCGAGGTTGTTCACGAAATTTGCATCAAAATCTTTTCAAGGAACAGGACTGGGCCTCTTTATTTCAAAGGGTATCATAGAAGCTCATCATGGAAGAATATGGGGCAAAAATAATGACAATGGAATAGGCGCGACTTTCTTATTCAGTCTGCGAGCAATTTAAGCTTGACCTGTGGCTGGCATTGCTTTCACAACCTTCGCGTATGACATGATATGTTTTCATAAGGTGTCAGATGATGGTGGTGGTAGTTTCATTTTCGAGCCAAATGGTTCAGTAACAGAATCGCATGCTTCTATAAGTAATTCTATATACCTTTTTACATCATAGCGAGTTCTTCTTTCATTAACTATACTGGTTAACTTAAGTTCGTCAACTTATTTAGGTCATATTGCCCCGTATGGAGGCCCAACTGATTAATACGTAATTATGTTAGTCAGTATATCTCAATAGGAGTTGCTTAACGTTTTAGATCTAGTTTTCTGATAGTAGTTTGTAATAACGTATTGCATGATTCCCGGCTTTGAGGTACTTTACTTGGCTATTAGTTTAGTTAGCGCATCAGTATCTAGTGTGTTTCTGTTTCGATAGTTGTTAGAATCTAGTAAAGGCTAACTGATTAATTTCTTTGACAGTTGTACATACTCATCATGATGATCTATTAATTTATTCAGCCACCACAAGAACAGGTATATTAACATTGCTTATTATCTTCCGAGTATTGCTAAATAAAGATCTCACCCATGAATCAATATGAGATGAAGTCAAGACTATCATGTCATATCCTTCCGCTTTAACTTCCTCTGCGGTTTCAGAGACAAGTTTACCTGTTCTAAATTTGTACGATATCTTATTTTTACAACCTGCTTCTTTACACTTCCTTATTGTGTCTTCCATTGCATCTACAAATGGTCCTTGTACGTTTCGTTTTAGAGAGTCGTGTGTATCTGGTGTATCCTCGATATCAACAGAGATATCTTTTAATTCGTCAGTGTGTTCTATTATTCTTAATAATACTATTTCGGCACCTGAAAGATTTGATAGAGAAATCGCATAATTGACTGCCTTGTTAGAACTATCTTTTCCATCATGAGTTACTAGGATTCTATTAATAGAGGGAATGTTAGATCTGGAAATGGAGACATCTGTTGACGTGGAAGAAGGCTCGGTATCCCTTACATTTATCTTAACAGTAGTTTCATGCGCATCTGATTTCTCAATAGGGTCGTTACTAGAGGATAATGTCATATTATACAGCCGTACTAAAATTATTTAAGGATACCTGATCATATATTTCGAGTCAATTCATTTTTTACGGCAAATATAGCCCAACCGATGATGTTTAATTTCTGCACAATCACAAGACATTCTCAATTAGCATCTAATACTGAATCATTTTATGTAGTATCCTTCCTTTAATCAAAGGCCATTCTGATTGAATTATGCTATCACAAATAGTATCCCTTATTCTACCATTTCTCATTATTTTATGATTACGTAGTATTACATCCTCTTTGGCTCCTAATCTTTCAATTGCTCTTCTTGATACGGTATTAAGAATATCTGTACGTAGTTCTATTGCAATACAATCTAGCTTTTCAAATGCATATTGTAGCATTAAAAACTTTGTCTCGGTATCGATTGCCGTTCTACGAAAGGATTTTGCAATCCAGGTATGACCTATTTCCATACGATAGTTTTCACGGTCTATATTGAGATACCGTGTAGTTCCCACAATGGTGTGAGACTTTCTATCTACTATAATAAACGGTAAAAATAATTTTGAACCTTTTAATAATTCTTGCAGATATGCAGATATCTCATTCTCATGAGGAAAAGAGGAGTAAGGACTGTTCCAGATTTCTCCATTCTTTGCTGCCTTCGATAATCCGTATACATCAGTTGTCAACGGTGGACGTAAAATAACGTGATTTCCCTTTAAAATAGTGAGTTCAATTTCTAATACCTTTTGAGCAGAAGTCAAGACTAATTAGTAGTCAGATGTAAATAATATACATGCCAGTTAGATATCACACATTTTTGTGTCACTGGGTAATTTTTAATAAATTTCCTTACCGCGAACGGAGTAGACAAGTTTCCACATACTGGAATACCATTCTGTGCTTCTTCACATTCATCTTCCTCCTCGACTAACATACTGTCACTTACACTTCCTTCCATATTGTATATTGTATATGCTATAAAAATAAACATGAACATAATATCCTTGTCCTTAAAATATTGCTCACTGATCTAGGCATGTGTTCACCACCTTGTCATTCAACGCGTTAAATTCTGCAACATCAGCATTTCTATTTGATGCGCAAATTATTCCAAGTTGTTTGGACTTGTAAAAGATGATCTCACGAGAAAATAGTTAGAAATTTCTTAGATAACATAACGTACATTTCCCGTATTGAAATGGTTTTGTGCAGTGGTCATTTTTACATTCATAGATCATCCCACATACCCAAAGGTAGCAGGGATTAACAATTTGCATCTTAACAATGTCAGGACAGTGAGAGATATCATACTTGTATTCCTTTTTAGTAACTATATATCTAGGAATATGTTTCTGTTGTTTGATCTAAAAATACGATCAAATTACAAATTTAGAAAAATATGGGAAAAATCTTCATTTCAGTATACGTTGATGGTTTTTTTAAATTAATCTTCGAGCTGATCCGGGTGAATGACTTATTTTATAATACTTGATTAGTTGTCTCTATAGTTCAGACCAGTGTGCTGTATTTGACCAATAAACAATATGTTTTGACAGGAATAACATTTCGGTATGTGAGGAATGTGATTTAAACACTAGTTTGCATAATGCTTGACGTTGGATGTGTTCAACGGTACTAGTTAAGATGAAAGAAAGATAATAGTGTGCAAGTATAGCGTAGATGCATAATATTTTCGTCGAATGCAAAACAACATGACATGTACTACCTAATTATATGTCAAAGCCTGATGGACCATTCACATATTCAGAACAAAAGTGACAGATTCTATTTTACTATTACTTTACTTATTATTGCAATACCAACATTCTGGTGTATAGGACAACAAGCTTTGACAATCAGAAAACCTTCAGTAACGCTATTGGATCACCAGGATATCTGAAAATATAATACAAGTCCGCATACAGATTACACGTTTTTAGACTCTTAACAGGAACACCGGGAATGGGTAGGATGAAGTGCAGGTGCCAATTAATACTCCTACTAATGAATGTGGCTACACTCACAGGCGTAGGTAACACATGTAACAACAATAAATAAGATATTTTTTGTCACTTTCTTTGATAGCCAGTAATGTTTTGCATTGTATATGTATCCAACATATCGAACAGTCTTGAAATAAATAGAAAATTATGGCTTCTCTTTCATGATGATTGATGTTTGTGTGTCAATGTCGTTTGTTATGTATTGTGGTGAATCCTTGATTCTAGCAACTTAATCTCAAGGCATTACAGTATGGAGTCGTCCATTTCTTGGAATTATAGTAGTCCAGAGACTCCCAAACCACCCTTCCTGTACTGCTTCAGCTCGGCTTCGGAATTTTCTATGGTCGTGCCGGCCTTGAGGGATCAGGTGCAGGATTCGAGCCGGGTGCGTATAGCTGCCATGCGATTCACCAGGTCTGTCTCGTCTATAACGCCCCTCGCTATAAGAGAGTGTGCGAGAGACACGAGCTGGCTCTCTGGGAATGGGAGCTCCGCATATTGATGCTCTGAGAGACGGTCCTCCTCGTGGCGTCGCGTGAGAAGGGGTAGTACCGTCGCGTATTCGTTGAGCGCATCACATATCCCGTCGAGACTCGATTTCCAGGGCGGGACAGGGTTGGTAACACCGTACTTCTTCGCCATCCTGCTCCACACCTGCCCGCGTTTGACCAGCTGCTCTAGCGACTTCACTCTTACAGTGGTGACGTCCGGTGTCGGCTTCACTCTTACAGTGGTGTCGGCCATCCTTGTTCACTTTCCGGCTGAATGACCCTCCAGCGGCTCTGCTGCTGGATGCACCGTGCGCGCCACGTTCGTAGTCACTCCGGGTTTGGGGAGGGCTACTCCGATCATGCAATCTCGTGTCACGATCGCAGCCAATTGTTCCTCGCTCCAGCCCTCAGTCCCAGCTGGGCGCACGGGCAGCACGAGAAAACGGTGCTTCGAGTTGGAGTCTTCGACTCGAATCTCAACCTCTGGGGAGAGGAAGAGACCGAATTCCGCAAGCACTTGCCTGGGTGTTCGAACGATACGACGCCGGTAGTTAGGCGTCCGGTACCACTCTGGAGAGTTCCCGAGGATCGGACGGGGGTAACATGAGCACAGAGTGCAGGTTACCACGTGATGCAGTGTGGGCCTGTCCTCGAGAACGTGCAATGCCGTAAAGTCGCTGGGCGTTCCAAAGCCGGTCGGGTTGAGCCAGTCGATACCTACTTCGAGGCTAGCGGCGATCGGGTCTTCGAGCGCTCGCTTCTTGAAAGCTGGATCGGTCCAAGCCTTAGCGACAAAGCGAGATGCGGGTGTTGGTCCCATCCCCTCTGCGAACTCGGTGTACCGCCGATGGTCTTCGGCGGTGAACAGCCCCTTCTCGATAGCAAGTTCACGGAGCGCGATTTCGAGAACCTCAAAGTCAGTGATCTCCTCGACCATAGGTGCGTCCTTGGTCATTATCACAACCTCCTAAGCTGAGAGCGGCTCCAGCCAACGCTCTACAATTTCCGACTGAAGGGTGTCCTGCGGAGGGCCGGCGTACGACTTCCAGAGATCAGCCATCTTAAAGCGCACGATGTAGAACCATTCGGGCTTCTCGTCCTCGCGGTTAAACGCTTCGTCCTCCGGAGCGGGGCTCTCGTAAGTCACCCTTGTGATTGTGCCCGGCGCCCCCCTGAGGTACTCCTGAGTGCGTGAGTATATGATGGTAGGTAGCTTGCGTACTCGAACCTTGTCACCGACAGAGAACCGAGCCTTACCCGCCATTCCCTTAAAGCACTGCGGGTCTCCCTTACCTATGGCCTCTTTGTGGTGCCGGTTCCGCACAACGGTCTTCTCGTTCCCAGTCGACTTTGGCTGGGCCTCGAGGGGACTTTGGGTGGTTCGGCCGGCCGCTCGCTCTTGCACCGAGTGGACTCGTTCGACCAACTCTCCGAGCGTGATGTACTGCTTTTCCATAAGGATCCTGACAATCGACCATAACCAACGACCGTAGTACGGGAGCCCGTAGTACATAGTGCGTCCGATGTCGACATTGCCAATCCTCCTCCGCTCCTCGGAGGTCCATATTCCTCTCCAGCCGAGGACCTCGCAGTCAACGAAGGAATTGAGTTCCCACTGCTCCTCTTCCTTTTCTTCAAAGATGCCTGGGGCATCAGGCTCGCCGCCGACGTCGTGCGATTGCTTCATGTACGCGCTGTATAGGGCATGGTTGATTTGGTCTGGATACGCCCAGTCCCGAAGATTGTGCAGGGCGGGACGCATCTCGCTCAAAAACTCACACATGATATCGGTGTCGGCCATGGTTGGGCCAGGGCGTTCGACAGCCTTCTTAATTGTATTCATAGTTTTTTGATAATAATTCCACTACTTAATAAGTACTTTCGATAAAAGCTGGAAGGGAGCGAGGGCAACGATAGTGGCAACTTCGCTGACTGTGATAACGGTCTCTAATAGTGTGAAGTTCATATTTATTATAGAACAGGCTATCGCAAGCGCCAACAGCAGTTCATTTTGGGGTGATAAATCAGGCGGCATGTGACAACGGCTTTGTAAATGGATGGAAGCACCGTTGCAATATAGCAATGGCGTAATAGGTGGTTTGTGTATGGTAACCTGCCTGTAGGTTGTAAGATAGCACTGGTTGGCAAATGTTTCAGCAACTGACTTTACAGTATGAGCACTACTACACATCACTTTTCCTAAAGTCACATAGCAGATATAGAAAATGACACTCATGCGGGTTGTAACGTAGTATAGGGAGCGTTTTAACCTGGATGGTAATACTAGTAACACATCAACATTCTTTTGAATCTGTACACCCTTCAATAGAGACAGCGTAACCAGGAAACCTTATTTGTTATATTGAGTGCACAAATGTCACCAATGTGTACTGTATGCCGACCGAGTTGTCAATTAGTCATCTTCTCCTGTTTATTTCACTTGGCCTTCAATACTGGTCTGCTTTGACTGTTTTTGCTCAGAGTAAGCTGACTCATCCTTACCTATGTCTATATCATGTCTCTTTATCATTGCTACATCTGGCTTGAAAAAGAGATCCGAGGTCCAATCGCCCATAACCTTTAACTTCTTCTTGGTTGTAGGAAGTTGTGCCAAATAATATGTACGCCAAAGCCACCAAGCTGCAAACCCTCGGACCTTTGTTCCAAATAAGGTGGCTACTCCTGTTCGTTTACCTATTTGTGCCATCATTCCCTTTGTTTTATAATCAAATTTTTTCTTATTACTATCATTCTTACTTTCTTTTCCATTCTTTACTGAATTTATGATGTTTATTGCAGCCGTCTTGGCTTCAGGAATCGCATGTTGCGCTGTTGGTGGATATGGCTTGCCCGTGTGCGGGTTAGTAATTGATGCACAGTCCCCTATTGCATATACTCCTTCATAACCAGGGACCTCTAAATAGTGGTTTGTAACAATTCTGTGTCCTCTATCATGCTCACAGTCCAACTCTTTGATTAGCTTAGTAGGAGTTACTCCTGCTGACCACACTAATGTATAGGTATTAATTTTGGTTCCATCGTCCAGCGTCGCGCTAGTTGGTGTAGCTTCTTTGACGTGGTGGTTCATTATAAATTCTACTCCACTTTGCTTTAATTTTTGTAAAGCATATTTCCCTAATTGTTCGTCTACCTGTTCCAGTATCTTGTCCGAAGCACTCACAAGTAATACCCGAACATCAGTCATGAGGATATTTTTGTAATACTTTTCGATGCTATCTCGAACAAAATGATTTACTTCACCTACTGTTTCTATTCCGTTAAAGCCTCCCCCTACCACCATGAAGGTCAATAGGTCTTTTCGTAAGTTGATATTGTGTTCTTCCAAGTTAGCCTGCTCTAGGATATTTATAATATGATTTCTCAAAGTAATAGCGTCACCAATACTAGTCATTGTAAAAGCGTGTTTCTGGACATCTGACATACCAAAGAAATTATTTTGGCTACCCAACGCTATAACAAGATAGTCATATTTTAGGATGTGCTGGTCCCAATCGGTCGGACTTGTTTGTTTTCCAATAGGGTGAGTTAATGCAACTTGATTATTTCGAAAATCTATTGATTCAACAATGGCTTCATAGAATTTGGCCTTTTTACAGAATTCCCTCACAGGCGTTACTATATGTCTTGTTTCAATCATACCAGATGCAACCTCAGGGAGCATTGGCGTAAATAAAAGAAAGTTGTTTTTGCTCACCAGGGTAATCTCGATATCTTCTCTGTTCTTAAACTTTTTTTGAAGTCTCTTTAAAACTTCAATCCCTGCAAAGCCACCTCCTAATATTAGGATCCTCTTAACAGGAAGTTGATTAGTAGGACCTTCTTCTTTTTTTAATTTATTTCTGTCTGGTTTGAACATTAGATTTGTTTTCTACCTCCTCCTGCTCCTCATTTCCTTCTCTATCATACTTGGGTACATCTTTTACTCCACATGATGTTGATGACTTAGCTCGTCATAAAACCTCACAGATTTTATATTTACAAATTCAAGCATACCAAATCTAGATAGTTCCCTACCAAAGCCACTATTTTTTACTCCTCCAAAGGGTATTCTTGGGTCTGATGCTACAACATTGTTGACGCTTACTATGCCTGATTGTATTGACCTGGAGTACTTTTCAGCCTTTTCGAGGTCCTCCGTCCACATGCTTGCGCCCAGACCATATTCAGTATCGTTCGCAAGCTTGATGGCATGCAACTCATCATCAGCTATTAGTATCGGCGCGACCGGTCCAAACACTTCCTCCCGAGCTAAACGCATCTTGAGAGAAACATTTTTGATAACTGTCGGCTTGTAGAAGTAACCCTTACCCTTTAAAGTAGTACGTTCGCCGCCTGTGAGTATTTCAGCACCATCCCTGACAGAGTCTTGGACTATCGAGTCTATATTCTCCAAGCCTTTGTCATTTACTAACGGTCCTATGTCTGTGTCATCGGAAAGTGGATCTCCTACTTTGAGCTTCTCTGTATTTTGGACAAATTTTTCAATAAACTCATTTGCCACCTTTTTTGTGATAATAAATCTCTTTGAAGCAATGCAGCTTTGACCACAGTTGATAAATCGACCTTTTACGGCGCCGCTAGCTGCTTTTTCTAAATTTGCATCATCAAGCACAATGAATGGATCGCTTCCACCAAGCTCAAGAACGCATTTTTTTATTTTAGAGGTTGCCCTCTGTGCAACTTTGCTACCAGCAGAAACACTTCCAGTAAATGTTACTGCGTTAATATCTGTAGAATCTATCAAATTTTCCGCAACGCTTGAATCTCCGGTAAGTGTCTGAAATACTCCAGCCGGTATACCTACTTTAGCAAATGTGTTTTGAATTTCTATTCCGCACTGTAACGTGGCACTTGCAGGCTTTAGAACAATAGTGTTTCCTATCATCAAGGAAGGGGCTGCAAACCTAAGCGCTTGCCAGTATGGAAAATTCCAGGGCATTATGCTTCCAATCACGCCTATGGGTTGAAATGTAACGAATGTCTTTCTGGCATCAGTGTTAATTATTTCATCCGTTGAAAATACTTTGCCGTTATCAGCGAAATATTCTATTGCCCACGCACATTTTTCTACTTCTGACTTTGCTTCCTTGATAGCCTTTCCCATCTCTTTTGTAGCGGTCTTGGCAAGATACTCCTTATTTCTCCTCAGCTCTGAAGCGAAATCATATAGAAACCCGGTCCTTTTATCAAGGCCAATAGCACTCCATTGGATAAATGCTTCCTTGGCCTTTTTTGCTGCTTCATTTATTTGTTCTTTGGTCAGAATGTCATACTCATTTAGCACTTCTTCGGTTGCTGGATTTTTGGTCTTCACTGTTTTTGGCTTTGATTTTTCTTCTTCCCATTCATTTTTCTGCTTCTTTTCCTCTTTCTCTTGAGTTTGCTGATTCAAGGTCATGGATTT
Organism: Nitrososphaeraceae archaeon; assembly: GCA_025935105.1. GTDB lineage: Archaea > Thermoproteota > Nitrososphaeria > Nitrososphaerales > Nitrososphaeraceae > Nitrosopolaris. Next base: position 2,127 of record JAICVW010000024.1, on the reverse strand, counting down.
ATAACTCCCCTTCCCATTATTTTCCCCTCCTTTAGCTTTGACAGTGCTTCTGTAGCTTGATCAAGCTTGAATCTATCTGAGACTAGTGGTTTTATGATTTTCCTTTTTGCCAAGGAAACTAATTCAGTCAGATCACTCAAACTTCCTGTGTATGATCCAATCAACCTATAAGCCCTGGTCGGCATTGTGACTAGATTCAGTTTCAGTTCTCCTCCGTAGAGCCCGACTAGAACTACCTTTGCTCTTCTTCTGAGTATTTGCATGTCTGTCTCAACAGTCTTTGATGCATTGACAAAGTCGATAACCGCATCGGCGCCCATCTTATCCGTTAATTCCATTACTGTCTTTACTGGATCTTCTTTTTTTGAGTTAACAGTATAATCAGCATGGCCATCTTTTCGAGCTTGCTTTAATTTCTCATCTTCCAAGTCCATAGCAATTATTTTGGCTCCTGTGACTGCCTTTGCAAGTTGCATGGCCATTAAACCAAGTCCTCCTGCGCCGACAACTACAAGATTATCGTCTGGTCGCAGATTAGCATTTTTCACAGCATTGTACGCTGTAAGAGCAGAACATGAAAGAGTGGCAGCTTCATTAATACCCAGATTGTCTACTTCTTCGTCTTCATCCCCAATTTTCACAAGATATCTATAACTTGGAACAAGAACATGATCTGCGTATCCTCCATCAACGTAAATACCGAGTGATCTAGGTTTGTCACATAAATTCTCTTCACCTATTCTACAGGCAGGACAGGTACCCTCTCCAACCCACGGATAAACTAGAACCTTATCACCCTTTGCAAACAAACTTTGAGATTCTTCGCTTATAGCCTCTATACTGCCTGCAATCTCGTGGCCTGGTGTTACTGGATATTTTACGCCTCTGTCTGTAGTTTTTAGAAACTGGCCCTCTGGTCCTTCGTAACCTCCCTCCCATAAATGAATATCACTATGACAAACACCTGAGGCAAGTACTTTGACAAGTACCTGAGAACCCTTTGGCTTGGGTGTTTCAAGGTCTTGTACCTGTAAAGGTTCCTTTGGCCTGACAATTCGTGCTGCTTTCATGATTAAAATACTGCAGCATTGTATAAAATACGTTGTATTCAGAATCTAAATAACATCAAAATTTGATTATGTTGCAACCAGATGCAATTACTTGCAAGTCATTTCTATCACAAGTAGCCAACAGTTACAGTATATCATATTGTGGTCAGGTTTTACTTGTAATTATTTGCGGTAAAGCAATACGATTGATTCCATACTACCTTGTATAATCCATTAATGAAAGATGCAGGAACTTAGCCTATTCGTATCTGATATTGATATATGAAGGAGGCACATACATGGAATCCTATCATAACCCTAGATTTCTATATTATACGAAAATGATAGTAAAATTACGTGGTTATGGTAATAAAGAAAACAAAACAAAACCAAGCACGATGATCCATATCTCATAATAGTATGAATGATATACATACAAATACTTTACCGCACTCTATAATGTAATAGTTGGTATCAGAAGATGATGTCTTAAACCTTCATAGAATATTACGCGGAAAGATACAGATTCAAAACAGAATCCCGCTAGATGAAGTAAATAATCAAGAAAAAGAAAAAGATAATGTCTTAGGTGAGACACTTTCTCTTATTTATACTCCTGGGGTAGCTCATGTGGCAGAGAAGATACAAAAAAACAAAGCGTTAGTGTACGATTATACTTCAAAATGGAATACGATTGCGATCATTTGTGATGGAACAAGAGTACTTGGCTTGGGTAATATTGGACCAGAAGCAGCATTACCCGTCATGGAAGGAAAGTCTGTCATATTCAGAACTATGGGTGGGGTCAACGCTATACCCTTGTGTATTGATAGTCAAGACCAAGACGAAATAATAAAGTTCGTAAAGATAGTACAACCGGCATTTGGTGCTATAAATATCGAGGATATTGAATCGCCCAAGGTACTATATATCGTTGATAAGCTTCAAAAAGAGTTGTCCATACCTGTATTCCATGATGACCAACATGGAACGTCTATTGTTACGTTAGCTGCCCTTTTAAATGCACTTAAATTAATAAATAAGAAGAATATAGGAGATCTGAGAATAGTGATAGCAG